>NZ_JAILZZ010000036.1:0-34029 GCF_023512215.1 Kyrpidia sp.
GGCCGCAGGGCCCTGGGAGAGTAGGACGTTGCCGGGCGCGTTCCCGCAAGCCCCGCAGGATCTTTCCTGCGGGGCTTCATTATGTACGCAGGAAATCATGTTGACAGCACAACGCACAGCGACTATATTAATCAAGCAAACAATTGAATACTGACCAAGCCTGCAGCGACACTTACCGCGAGGGTAAACATTGTCAGCGCAGAAGAGGTGAATCGAGGTGGGGGCGAATACGAGACCATTTAAAGAAGCTGTATATTCCGAACTTGCGAGACTCGGGAAGGCCATGGGAAGCCCGCGACGATTAGAGCTTCTCGACCTGCTTTCACAAGGACCTAAGTCCGTCGAAGTGCTGGCCCGGGAAACTCAGCAGAGTATTGCTAACGTCTCTCAACATCTTCAGACCTTACTGGACGCACGTCTTGTGAAATTTTACAAGCGAGGCAACTACTCGATGTACCGGCTTTCGGATGAGCGCGTTCTAGACTTACTCTTGAAAGTTGAGGAAGTGGGAGAGTGGCTATATCGCGCTATAGAAACAGAAAGGGAGAGCTGGATTCATCCATTGGATTCATCCAGGCCACTCAGTGCAGAAGAACTCGACACCTTGGTGAAGGACCCCGATGTGGTGGTGCTCGATGTTCGTCCACGGGATGAATACGAATTCGATCATATCCCCGGGGCCTGGTCGGTCCCGCTTGAAGAATTAGAGCAAAAGATGGCGGAGCTACCCAAAGACAAACAGATCGTGGCTTATTGTCGAGGACGCTACTGTCTGTTTGCGGCGGAAGCGGTACAGATCCTGCGGCGCCACGGATATCGAGCGATTCGGGTGGAGCAGGGTGTTCGCGAGTGGCGGAGATCCACGTCTGTTTCCAGGGGGGGATTGTAAGGTGATTTTCCGACAATACTTGCATGAAAACCCAGTTGCCGCATCTTACCTGTTCGGGTGTGGCACGGAAGGTCAAGGCGCAGTTGTTGATCCCGTAGACGATGTCGAATTCTACGTCCGCGAGGCCGAACGCGCCGGGCTCAATATCCGCTACGTGTTTGATACCCATCTTCATGCCGACCATATTTCGGGCGGTCGCCGACTGGCGGAGCGAACAGGAGCGAGCTATGTGCTCCATCGGTCGGCAGATGTTCGCTACACGTTTCACCCTGTGGAAGATGGAGATGTTTTATTCACAGGCAATACACGGATTCAAATTATTCATACTCCAGGCCATACACCGGAACATATTTCACTGCTTGTATCTGATCTTCGTCGCGCAGACGCCCCGTGGTTCGTGCTGACCGGACACACGTTGATGGTTGGTGATGCAGGACGAACGGAATTGGCCTCCAGTTTGGAGGAAGGAGCTAGAGACTTGTATCACAGCCTATTTGAAAAACTGATGAAATTGGATGACCAGATTGAGGTTTATCCCGGAGCCTACTCAGGTTCCGTCTGCGGACGTTTCTTGAGTGGCAAACCGTCTTCGACAATTGGGTTCGAACGCCGTTTCAATGTGGCCCTTCAAGCCCGTTCACTCGATGAATTCATAGCTTTTATGACTCAGGACATACCACCCAAGCCGTCCGACTACGAACGAATTCGGCTCACCAACGCTGGTCAATAAGCGATTCGGGAAAGGAAGGATCGGGCATGGGAGGCATCGGCCTGTTGCAGAGTCGCCCGGTGCAAATCGCATTGCTTGTGATCGTCAATCTATTCGTCGGGGGCATGGTCGGCCTCGAGCGAACGGTCCTCCCGTTACTTGCCAAAGAGGAGTTTGGCATTGCCGGTAAAAGCGCAGCCGTCGCCTTTATTATCAGTTTCGGCGTCGTCAAAGCCCTGTCCAACCTGTTTGCCGGCCGCATCGCGGACCTTTTGGGGCGAAAACGGCTTTTGGTCGCCGGGTGGGTGGTCGGTTTGCCCGTGCCCTTCCTGGTGATGTTCGCCCCAAACTGGAACTGGGTGATTTTCGCCAATGTCCTCCTTGGCATCAATCAGGGTTTCTGTTGGTCCATGACGGTGAATATGAAAATTGACTTGGCCGGTCCCCGGTTTCGGGGCTTGGTCCTCGGCCTCAACGAGTTTGCCGGGTATTCCGCCATTTCGATCACGGCCCTGGTGTCCGGGTATGTGGCTGCGGTGTACGGGGTACGGCCACAGCCTTTCTACTTGGGTGTCGCTTATGCGTTGGCCGGGCTTTTGTTGTCAAGCGTCCCGGTGAAGGACACCACCGCCTTATCCAAAACTGTGGCGGGATCTTCCCTCCCCCTCGGCCGCGCCTTTGCGATTGCGACTTGGCAAAACAAACCGCTCCTTAGCGCCAGTCAAGCCGGGTTCATGACCAATTTTAAGGACGGAATGATCTGGGGACTGCTCCCTTTGTTTCTCAATGCTCATGCCTTGGATATCGCGGCTGTGGGGACGATTGTCGCCTTATATCCTGGGACCTGGGGACTCCTCCAATTGGCGACGGGACCTTTGAGTGACCGGTTTGGGCGCACCTGGCTCATCATCGTGGGGATGCTCATTCAGGGCGGGGCGATTCTGTGGATCGTCTTTACTCAAGGGTTTGCCCTCTGGTCCACAGGCTCCATTCTGCTGGGCGTCGGGACCGCGATGGTATACCCGACCTTGCTCGCTGCTGTGGCCGACCATTCCGAAGCTGAGTGGCGGGCTTCGGCGCTGGGGGTGTATCGGTTCTGGAGGGATTTTGGCTACGCGGTCGGTGCCCTCGTCTCCGGCCTTTTGGCCGATGCTCTGGGTACCTCCACGTCGATGGGCATTGTAGGGGTGCTCGTGATCGCGTCGGGTCTCGTGGCGGCGTTGTGGTTGAGAGACGTTCAAAGTGAAAGGTTCACCGAAACGGGTGTGACGAGATGACGCTGTTTGATCAGAAGGCTGAATCCTACGATGACTTTTGCCGCACTCCTCTGGGGCATTTTGTCGACGCGGTGGAACGCCGCCTCATCGGAGCAATGGCGCGGCCCCGGGCTGGGGAATCGGCCATCGACCTGGGGTGCGGCACAGGTTCGTACACCTATTGGCTGCATAAACTCGGGTTATCGGTGACCGGGGTCGATTTATCGGAAAAAATGTTGGAGGTCGCCAGGCGCAAAGGGGATGGGCGCGTGCCCTTTATCCGGGCGGACGTCACCCATCTGCCGTTTCCCCCGGACAGCTATGATCTGGCGTTGGCCAATGCGACCCTCGAGTTTGTCGCCGATCCGAAGGCGGCATTGCGAGAGGCCTACCGGGTTGTCAAACCGGGAGGGCGAGTGGTGGTGGGGTTTATTGCAAAACTGGGCCCCTGGGCGGAACAATACTCAAAACGTGGGCGGGAAGATGCCACCAGTGTCTATCACGGCGCACGGTTTTTCTCTTATGAAGAGGCCGTGGAAATCGGTCCCTGTATACCGGAGCAGGTGCGGTTCGGACTGTATGTCAGCCCAAGGGAATTCACAGACGAGGCTTCAGCCTGGTCTCTGGAAATGAGGCGAAGGGTGTCCCAAGATGAAGCTGGGGCTGGGTTTATGGTGGTGCGCTGGCGCAAGGGGACATTGCCTGTCTGATCCGGTCTCAATATAATGGAGGCGGTTTCGTCGCCGTTTTCGCGGGTGACTGCCGAGTCCGAGTGGCGGTTCACCCGGGGCGGCAGACAGAAGGGGGAGCGCAATGAAACCTTTGGTTTCGGTGATCATCCCCACGTATAATGTGGGACGGTATATCGAGGGGGCCCTTCGCTCCGCCCTTGGGCAGACCCTGGGGAATCTCGAAGTGCTCGTGGTGGATGACGCCTCGACGGACGATACCGTGGCCCGGGTGAAGGCCCAGGCGGATAGCCGGGTCCGGCTGTTTGTCAACGAAGGGAACAAGGGGCCGTCTTTCAGCCGCAACCGGGCCATCGCGGAATCCCGGGGGGAGTGGATCGCCGTTTTGGACGGGGACGATTGGTGGGCAGAGGACCGTTTGGAACGGCTGTACGAAACCGCGGTGCGGGAGAAAGCCGATCTTATCTGTGATGACCTTTATTTTATTCAAGACGGGGCGGAGCTTCCGTGGACCACGTTGTTCCGGGAGCGTGGCATGCGGCCCACCGAGGGCTGGGTGGCGCCCGCGCAATTTGTCCGTTGGGACCTCGGGCTTGTCAAGCCCTTGATGCATCGGCAACGGCTGCTGGAATCGGGCGTTCGTTACCCGGAAGCGCTGCGTTTTGGCGAGGATTTTGTGTTTTTGTTCACGTGGCTGCGGCGAGGGGCGTCCATGTGGTTGGCCCCAAAGGCGTACTACTACTATCGAAATCGCCGGGAATCTCTGGTTCATGATAAAATTCCTCTTCACCAGCAGGTCTATGATATTGCCGTGGAGCTGCTCGCCAAGGTGGACCGGTCAGGGGAGCCGGAGATCTACCGGGCTTTGTCAGATCGCGTGAGCCATGCCCGGCAGCTGGTGGACTACTACCGAGTTGTCCAACCTCTCAAAGAGAAAAAAGTCCATATCGCGTTGGCCGAGGTGCTGAAACATCCCAGGGTGATCGTGTCCTTCCTGCGACTTCTGCCGGGGGTCCTACGGTACCAGTTGGCCCACCGCCGGGAACGCGGCGGAGCCGAGGAGGGGTCGCCGCTCCACCTGCCCTGACTGGCAACGTCGTCTTTATCTGGAGGGAATCGACATGCGAGTGGCTTTTGTCGTTTATTTTGCCTTATCCGGGCGGGGCGGGATCGAGAACGTGACCGGGACGGTGATCCGAGCCCTCGAGGGGCGCGGGGATGCGACGCACGTGCTATTATTCGGCGATCTCAAAGACCGGTCGTGGTTGAGCGACCTTCCGAGTGAGCTGACGGGGGTGGGGCCGGGGAGGAAGATCGCGAAACTCCTGCGCGGTTTTTTTCGTCTGGCGCAGTGGAACCCCGATGTGGTGGTCGCCCTCGATAAAAAGGCGCTGGTTTGGGCCAGGCTTTTCTCCTTGCTCCGTTTCCGCCGGATTCCCGTCGCATCGTGGCTTCATTTTTCCCTGACGACCATGCGGCAAAATTTTATTCTTAAGGCGGCGGATTTTCACCTCGCCATCAGTTCGGACATGGCCCGGCAAATTGAAGGGGTTGACGGGAGGCACCCGATCTACTTGATTTATAATCCCGTTCCGCCGGCCCGGCGAATCGTTCCCCGGCCGACAACGGCGACTTTTGTTTACGTGGGCAGGCTGATGGTGGAAGGGCAAAAACGGGTGGCGGATTTTCTTCGGGCCCTGGCCGCGGTGCATGGGGATTGGCAGGCAGTGGTGATCGGAGACGGCGATGAGAAGGAGACCTTGGTTGCGTTGGCACGGGATCTTGGCATCGATTCCCGGATCCGCTGGACGGGGTGGGTCAGCGATCCTTGGAGTGCCTTGGAGGCCGCGTCAGCGCTGGTGTTGACCTCGGCGTATGAGGGGTTTGGCATGGTGCTCGCCGAGGCCATGGCCCACGGCATTCCCTGCGTCAGTTCGGATTGTCCCGTCGGGCCGAGAGATATCGTCCGGCCCGGCGTCAACGGTTGGCTGTATCCCGTGGGGGAGATTCACCAACTGGCGGAGATCCTGCAGCGGATCGTCCGGGATCCCGGGATTCTGCCAAACCCCGAAGCGGTTCAAGAGTCGGTGGCCCGGTTTCGCGCCGATCGCGTGGTGGATGCCATGAGGGAGGCCCTGGTCACAGAGGTTCGGCGCTAGGCTTTTCCGGCCTCGAACCGTCACCTTTCCACATGGACCCGTCCAGGGTGGTCGGCAGCCACCAATGCCGCTTGGTTTCGATGTCCGGCCGGACCACCCGCACCCCTCCACGGAGAATGTTCAGCAAAAACCCGAACCAGAGAGACGCGGGATGGGAGGCGTAGAACCCGGCCACCACCACGGCGGGTGCCTCTTTGATCCATTGAACCAACGCCAAGATTGAGGGCCCGGGGTCGGGGCGACGGTGGCCGATGCGAGGCCGGGTTCTGCCCGGATTGATTTGAGCATAGACGTGAGAAAGGTGGTTGTCCGGTGAACGGTTCGAGAATGGTGTCAGTTGCGGCAACTCCGGGCGGACGAGGGAGGATGAAACAGACAAGGAAACCCTGAGAAAGAGGTGCCCGATGTTGGAAGAGGTGCTCATCTCGCCCGCCATCGTGTACAGCGAGACCGCTCTCATGTCCGTGGCCCTGGCCACCGATGTCTTCGCGGTGAGCCTCAAGCTCGGGCTGCAAGGGGTGTCGCGGCATGAACGAGAGGGATTCGAATTGGCGGTTACCTTATTTCACATTGTTCTACCGGCCCTGGGGCTGGAACTCGGCCGGAGATTGCACGGACGATTTGGCGATCTCATCCTTCCAGTCGGAATGATCGTATTTTTCCTACTTGGTGTGCACACCATCTCTCAGGCGTGGAGGCACCGGAACGAGCGCTGGTCGTTGTCGGGACCTGTGGTGGTGCTGGCCGCAGCCGCGAGCATCGATGCCTTTACGGCGGCGATGGCCCTGAGTTTTACGGGGGTTTTGGCGTGGGTGGTGATCCCCATCGTGGGGCTTACCGCTTGGGGGGCCGCCCGAGCGGGCTTCGCGTTGGGGTATAAAGCCGGATCTCGGTGGGGGTGGCGGGCCGAGCTGATTGGCGGCGGCCTGCTCATTGCGATGGGCCTCTATATGTTGACGGGTTTGGCCTAGGGTTTGTGCACCGAGCTGGGCTTTTGTACCCGGTTGATACTCAGGGCGCCAATGGCCAACAAGGCGACACTGGCCCACTGGTCTGGACGCAGTCCCAAATAGAGAGGGCCGGGGCTATCGGCGTAGCCGGCTGTGAGCAGGGCGGCACCGAGAAGGAAGATTGCAAGGCCGGTGGGGCGCACGCTGCGGATGCTGGAAGGGGGCACCGAATGGGTCCGCTGCCGGGACACCGCCAACCATACGATGAAAAAGGCTGTGATCAGGAGGAGGGCTCGGTAGATGTTGACGGGGTGGCGACTGGTGTCTCCCAGGGGTATGCCCCACGGAAGGTTGGTGATACTGCCCACGTCCAGGGCAAAAAAGCTATAAAAAGCGCCGGAGAGGAGAAGAGACGGGACGAGCCGATCCAAAAGGGCCTGTATCGACAGTCTTTGTCGGAGCGCTGTCAAGATGAGAACGGCACCGGCTGCCGCCCCGGCCACCCATACGCTTCCGGAAGGCGGAGCGGAAAAGAGGGCGCGCCCTGGCTCGTTCCACCATGCGGCGGGCGTGAGGATCAGGCCTGCGAAGCGGTAACCGACAAGTCCCGCTATGGCCGCGTTCCAATAGGCGGTCAGGGCCACCTCGTCCACGCTTTGGTCCCGGGGAGTCCGCGCTTCGGGATCGGTCCACGGTCCCCGCCGCATCGCCCAAGCTCCGGCGAGGACGGCGAGGATGAGGCCGACGAGTCGATAAGGCAGGAACAATGGTCCGATATGTATGCCGCCAAGGAGTTCCAACAATGGTCTCCCCCCGTCCTGTCCGCCCGCACATTTAATTGGTCGGTAGTCGGTAGGTTCGATCGCCGTCATTGTACCACTGATTTTCTCGCGGGATCAATGGTGGTGGGCACTGTACAGGATCATAGGCAGGATTTTCACCGTCGGAAGCGAAATCAAACGGATAAGGGCTCGGTCCGTGGATATGCAATCAACGGCCGGGACGTTCGTGTATTCCTCCGGCAACTGCTGATGCCGTGATCCGCCACATTTTGAGGGTGAAACGAGCTGGGCGGAGCCGGTACAAAGGGTGAGATGGGGTGTTGGGCCCGTGGATAGGCTGAAGTTGGTTCATTGCGCAGATCTCCACCTGGACAGCCCTTTCGTAGGGTTGGAGGGGGAAGACGCGGCCTTACAGGATCGGTTGTACGAGGCGACTTTCGACTCGTTCTCCCGGATCGTCGACGTGTGTCTGCAAGAGCAGGCCGATGCTTTGACGGTGGGCGGCGATGTTTACGATCGGGAGACCCGCAGTCTCCGGGCCCAACTGCGTTTTCGCGATGAATTGGCGAGGTTGTCGCAGGCAGGAATCCCGGTTTTTGTGGTTCACGGAAACCATGACCCGCTGTCCGGGTGGAGTCATCAATTGACGTGGCCCGAAGGTGTCCACGTTTTTGGCCCGAAGGTGGAAGCGGTGCCCCTGATTCGGGGGGGACGCGAGGTGGCGCGGATCTGGGGTGTGAGTTATGGACAGGCCGAGGTGCGGGAGAACCCGGCCCCGGAATTCGCGGCTGCCGTTGCCGACAATTCGGGGGAGGGGTGGCGGATCGGGCTCCTTCACGCCAATGTCGGTGGGGATCCGGGGCACGAGTCCTATGCTCCCTGTTCCGTGGAAGAGCTGGCCGATGTGGGTATCGATCTGTGGTTGCTGGGACATGTGCACGGCGCCCGGTTCTGGCATCACCGGGGAGTCCACTTTCTTTACCCGGGTACGTCCCAGGGCCGCCACCGTCGGGAGAAGGGGCCGAAGGGATGTTATATCCTCACCCTGGGGCCGAACGGGGTGGAGGCGGAGTTTCGCGCCACCGACTCATTGCGTTGGGAAGACATTGAAATTTCCATCGGTGGGATCACCGGAGAAGAGGAATTGTTTCAAGCTCTGGACGATCGCTTGGAAAAGGTGCGGAAGGCGGCCGGGCGGCCGGTGATTGTCGACGTGCGCTTCGTCGGCCGAGGCCCTGTGGCCGGGTTGCTTCGGCGCGACGGGTTTCTGGAAGAATGGCTGTCGGAGAGCCGCACCCGCTGGTTTGGTGGTGGCAACGACGTGTGGATCAATCGGCTGGATGCGGTCGTGGGTGGCGAGCGCAATTTGGAGAAATGGCTGGATGAGCCCACTTTTGTTGGCGAGTTGTTGCGCTATGTCCAGGAGCGGCGGGAGGCCGGACAATGGGCGGTGGAAGCCCGGGAAGTGCTTGGGAAGGTCATGCGCTTTGTTCATCGCCGGGGGGAGCCGGAGGATTGGATCGATGTGGAAGATTGGACGGATCGGGCTGTAGAGCGGTTGTTGGATGAGTTGGTGGCGGAAGGGGAATCGTGATGCGCATTCTGGGGTGGAGGGTGGACCGCTACGGGCGTTGGCAGGACGTGGAGCGCACGGTGGCACCGGACGGGCTCATCCTGCTGTATGGACTGAACGAGGCGGGAAAAACCACGTGGCTTCATTTTATCCGAGCCATGTTGTTCGGGGAATCTCGAAAGGACAAGAGCCCGTATTGGTCGCCGGAGGAGGGATGGGGCGGGCGCTTAGACGTTGTTTTTGCGGACGGGCAGCGGTGGCGAGTGGAACGCCGGGTGGAGGGAAGGCGGGAGCACAGTCGGATCCTGGCCCCGGACGGGGCTCAAGTGGACGAGGAGACGTGGAACCGCCGTCTTGGAGGGTTGAGCCGGTTCGTCTACGATCAGATATTCGCTTTCGGTCTGGGGGAGTTGGAGCGGTTTGAATCTCTGTCCGACCCCAGGGTTGCCGGACAATTGTACAGCGCCGGCGCCGGTTTGCGCGGGACCGATTTGGCAGCGGCAGAGCAGCGCTTGGTTCAGGCAATGGAGAAGCGGTACAAGAGTCGGGGTAAGAACCCGGTCATTAATCAGCTCCAGACCGCCCTCCAGGAATGCGAGCGACAGATTCGCATACTCGGGGATCCGGCGGCGGAGTACGCCGAGGTAACGGCGGCGCTGGCACAATGTGACGATCAGGAGGCGGAGGTTGCGGACCGGCGAAAGGAGATCCGCATCCGTCGGCGGAGATTGCTGCGGCTCAGACAACTGCGGGAAATCTTCGATGCATGGAATAACACGGAATCCTCCTGGGCGGAGGTGCGCGATCTGCCGGATGTGGACCCGGACGAGGTCGCACGCTTAGATCGCATTATGGAGAAGGTGGAAGGGTTGCAGCTCGAAGCGGCCCGAGCCGCCAAGGAGCGGGACGCGCTTGAGGCGGAGCTCCGGAGTGTGCCAGAGCCCGGCCCATTGTGGCGAGAGCGGGAGCGAATCGCAACGGTGCTGGAAGGCCGGGGGCTGGAGGCGGGGCGCCGGGAAGAGCGAATACGGATCCGCAACGAGTTGGCGTCATGGGCCGTGGAAGAGAGGGATTGGGTCCAGCGCTTGGGTCCCGAGCTTGCGGGCCAAGGGGCGGAGCCCGACACGTCGATTGCCGCCCGTGAGCAGGGCAGCGAATTGTGGCGGGCTCTGGAGCAGGCCGAGGTGGTCCTGCGGGACCGCCGGGCGACGGCGGAACGCGAGATAGAAACCCTTGAGCGGATTCGGCAGGAGCGGGTTGAACTGGAGGCGGAGGCGCTGGCGGCGGTGGGCGACGAAGTGCCCTCCTTCGGTGTCGCACCGGAAGGATTCGGGCTCACTGTCCGTGGAGGTAAGTTTGCCGAAGGGGATATCCCGGGCCGACGGGCGAAGGTGAGAGAGCTTTTAGAAATTCGCCGACAGCGTGCTGAGAAAGAGGCCCGCTTGGAAAGCACGTTGGAAGCGATCCAGTCGGCGTCCAATTCCCAGGCAGGGCCGGAGAGGTGGGCATGGGCCATCCCGGCTGCCGGGTTGATACTCACCGCTCTTGTGGGGGCGTTGTTTGGAGCCCATTCGGTTCTGGTGTGGGGTGCGGCCCTCGTTGGAGCCGCAATGGCAGTTTGGGGAGTGAGCCGGGGACGGCGGGCGGAGAGGGACGCGAAAGCCCGCAGAGAGGCGTGGGAGAGGCGAAAATCTGAAGTCGAAAACCATATTCGCGATTTGACGGAACGGGAGGCGCGAATGGCGGAGTCGCTGTTCGGACGAGCCGACTGGAGCGAACGGGACATTGAGGATATCGAACGGGTTTTGGATGATGCGGCCCGACGGATGGCCCTCGTGGAGGATAAACGAGCCCGGATCGAACAGTTGCGCCGGGATGAGGAACGTGCGCGACGAACCGTAGAAATGGAACAAAAGAAGCTCCAGGAATCAGAGGACCAACTTGTTCGTTGCCGGGAATCCTGGGAGTCCTGGTTGGTCGGTCAGGGATTTCCCAGGAAGCTTTCGTGGCCCCAGGCGTCTGCCGCTCTGGATGCTTTCGATCACCTGCGCCGCCTGAGGAGGCAGATGGAGGAGCGCCGGCGTCGGGAGGCGGATTTGGGAGACCAGGGTCGAAGATGGAGGCGGCAGTTGGCTGAGTTGTGCGCACAGTGCGGACTTCCCATCCCTTCCCTGCCGGAGGATGAGGATTTAGCAGCCCAGGCGGATTGGGACGCCCGGGTGTGTGGGAGCTTGCGGGCGGCACTAGACGATGAAATCCGACGGGTACAGCACCGAGACCGCTTGCGAGACGAAAGGAAGAAAGCGGCGGGTATGGCCGAGCAGACGTCCGATCGATTGGCGGCGGCAAAAGGTGAACTGCAGCGGGGCTGGGCAGATCTGGGCATCACGGGCGAAGAGGAGTGGCGCAAAGTCCGGCCGGAGCTTCGCCGTCGGAGGGAATTGCGGGATACCCGTCGAGCACTGGAAGAGCAGCTGCACCGCCTGGCGGAGGACGAACGGGAGTTGGCCGAGGTGGCCCATTGGGACCCGGTTGCAATTGAAGATGAGTTAACAGAATTGGACCGCATGGAGGAAGAGCTAGATCGCAAGACTCGGGATATCGGAGCCCGACGAGCGGAAAACACGGCTAGACTTAAGGAGCTGGAGGAGGGGCGGTCTTTGTCCCATTGGCTGCAGCGCCGGGAAGATCTCATCGCCGTGCTGCGGCGGGAGGTGCGGGAATGGGCAGTGGATGCCTTGGCGCTGCATCTCCTGCGCCGAACCAAGGAAAGGTACGAACGGGAGCGACAACCCGCGGTCATACGCCGGGCGTCGACGGCATTTGCCGCCTTGACAGGGGGCCGTTACCGACGGATTGTCGTGCCTCTTGAGGAGGAGGCGTGGTATGCCGAAGATGCAGCGGGGCATCGATGGCCACTACCCCGGTTGAGCCGCGGTACAACCGAACAGATGTATCTGGCCATTCGGCTTGGGCTGATCGACGATCTCCGGGAGAGGGGAGTTGTGCCACCATTGGTTATGGATGATATACTCGTGAATTTTGATCCGGTGCGAAGGCGCCAGGGGGCCAAACTCCTGACGCGTTTGGCCGAGGACGTGCAACTGTTTTATTTGACGTGTCACCCGGAGGTGGTGGAGGATTTTCAAAGAGCTTCATCCCGGGTCGAAGTCGTTGATCTGAAAGACTGGGACCCGGGCGTTCAGGTGAGCGGGGAAGTCCGACATGGATAAAGCGGCGGTTCTTTTTCTCACCCTGGCCAACCTGTTTTGGGCGGGAAATTACTTGTTCGGGGCAGCCCTTGCCCCTGTGATTTCTGCAGGGGCTCTGACCACGGTGCGCTGGTGGATTGCCTTTACGGTCTTATGGCCTTTCGTCAGAAGGGAGTGGGCTCGCCCGGGATCTCCGGGTCCCCAAGCGATTCGCCGCCGGTTTGGAGGGTTGGTGTTTTTAGCGGTTACGGGGGTGGGGGGATACGGATTTGTCCTGTACCAAGCTCTCCATCATACAAGTCCAGTTAATGCTTCGCTGATTTCCGGGATTAACCCAGCCCTCATCGCAGCCCTCGCTGCCATTTGGCAGAGAAGCCGGATATCGGCGCTACAGGTCACAGGGCTGATCGTTTCCCTAGCCGGGGTGGTGGTTGTGGTGAGCCGAGGGGATTGGAGTGTGCTGACTGGGCTGCGGCTCAACCCCGGCGATTGGTTGATGCTCATCTGCGTGTTCCTTTGGGCCGTGTACTCCCTTTACGTACCCCGGGTTCAACGGGAAGTGGGGACGATGACCACGGCCTGGGTGACTTCGGGAATGGGGGCGGTGATCGGACTGATTCCCGCTGCTTTAGATTGGAAACTGCTGGCCCTGCCCATCACCTGGGTGGGGGTGGCTTACATTGGCGTGTTCGCTTCGGTGTTGGCCTATGTCTGTTGGAACGCAGGCGTGATGCGTATCCCGGCAGGCCAAGCGGGAATCTTTATGAACTTACTGCCCGTTTTTACGTTGTTCATGGCCATGCTGCTCGGGCAGCCAGTGAGGGTGGTCCAATGGCTGGGCGGGGCGTTGGTCGTGGCAGGGGTGACGTTGACACTGACCGCCGGTAGAAGTCGCAAGGGAAGAGATTCAGGGGAAACGAAGGCAGAGGCGTCTACTGGGCTTTGATCCCACATCGGCAGTGGGCCGAGAAGGCGGCCTTCCGGGGGAGGCCCCGATGTTGGGATCGGCGATGTGGTAAGATAGCGAAGAATGGGGTTGGACAAACACCACCGGGCGCCTCACATGTTTAGGCGACACGAGAGAAGCGAGGGGATGTTGATGGAAAACACGGCGCCCGATGAGAAGGAAGTCGGCGGCATGGTATCGTGGTGGAATCTACTGGTCGCCATGTTTCGCACGGGCATTTTTACGTACGGCGGGGGACCGGCGGTCATTCCTTTGATGCGCCATGAAGCGGTCCGGCGCTATAGCTGGATGGAAGATGAAGAGTTCGGCGAAATTGTCGCCTTGGCGAACGCGCTTCCGGGGCCCATCGCCACGAAACTGGCCGCGTATCTCGGGTATCGCGTTAAAGGGATCCTCGGTGCTGTCCTCGCTGTGGTCGTTCATATCCTACCGAGCAGTCTTGCGATGATCGTGTTATTGGGATCCTTGTATGCACTCAAAAGTTCCCGGGTGGTGGCCGGAATGATCGCGGCGGTCAAGCCGGTGATCGTGGTGATGCTGGGTGTGATGGCCTATGAGTTTGGCGCCTCTGCGGGCCGGGGACTGGGATGGTTATTCGCCGCGGTGGCCGATCTTTTGGCGCTCGTTTTGCTGGGACCGGCAAACGTACACCCCGCCCTGGTAGTGCTGGTCGCTTTGCTCTACGGGAGTGTGCATTTGAGGGTTGTTGACGCCCTTCGGGCTAGGCGGCTGGGCATCGGGGCGGGGTCGGGTAAACAGGGGGCGAATGTTCAGCCCACTGAAACGGTGGCGGGCGGACGGGGCGGGCAAAGCGAAGGTGGCGACCAAGGGCGCGATGATCAGGAGGGCCACAATGGGGCGGGTACGTCCGGAGAAGAGGAGGGCTCGCGATGATGAATTGGCTGCATTTATTATGGGGTTTTTTGGTCGCGAACCTCTTGGGGTACGGCGGCGGTCCTTCCACGATCCCGTTGATGCAAGAGGAGATCGTCCACCGGTACCAGTGGCTGACAAACGGACAATTCGCCGATGTACTGGCGGTGGGCAACGCCCTCCCGGGTCCGATTGCCACGAAGATCGCCGCTTTTGTGGGGTACGAGGTCGCAGGGTGGCCCGGACTCCTCGCGGCCTTGGTGGCGACGGTGGTCCCGACCGCTGTCGGACTGATTGCCTTTATGCGCTTATTGGCTCGGTTTCGGGGATCCAAAGCGGTTCGGGGCATGACGATGTTGGTCCAGCCGGTCATCGCCGTGATGTTGGTGCTATTGACCTGGGAAATGGGCCAGGAATCTGTACAGGGCATCGGGATTCTGCAATTTCTCGGCATTGCGGCGGTGTCACTGTGGGCGCTGGTGGTCCGGAAAATTCATCCCGCCTTCGTGATTCTTGCCGCTTTCGCGTACGGGGGGTTGGTGCTTTCGCACTGGGTGTAGTTTGGCGAATTTCGCGCGGAGGCGAGAGTGCCGTGCAGACTGTCGTTGATCTGTTCGTGCTGGCGTGGATCAATATTATGCTCAGCGGGGACAACGCTTTGGTGATTGCCATGGCCACCCGTCGACTTCCGGCGGGCCAGCGGCGCCGGGCGGCCGTTTTTGGCGCCGCCGCCGCAGTGGCCCTGCGCATTCTTCTGACAATCCTCGCGGCGCGGTGGCTGACAAAACCCTACATCCAGGCGGCTGCGGGGGTCGCTCTTCTGTGGATCGCGGTCCGGTTGATTTTGCCGGGGCCGGAGACCCTGCCGCCGGCGGACGAACAGCCGGAATCCCAGCCGCCGCAATGGTGGGAAGCGGTAGGGACGATCGTTCTTGCGGATGTAACCATGAGCATCGACAATGTGTTGGCGGTGGCGGCCGCCGCCCAGGGGAATCTCCTGTTACTCGTCGCAGGGCTTGCTTTGAGTATTCCGCTGATCGTATGGGGGAGCGACTTGATTCGGCTGCTTCTGAATCGGATGGAGTGGTTGGTGTACCCGGGTGCAGGTCTTTTGGGGTGGATGGCAGGTGGGCTTGTGGCGGAGGATCCTGGGCTGGGCATTGCGGATCAATGGCCGGGAGGTGCTTGGTGGACGGCCGGGTTAGCGGCCTGTGCCGTCGTCGGAGTTGGGCTGTGGAAACGCTGGCCGAAGGATTGAATGCTTATACATATCGTTGTATAATCATACAAGTCGATGTGTCGGGCTCGCAAAACCAAACCATTGGAGAATGGAGGTGGGATTTGTGACTCGAGTGGCGGTGGTGGGGGCAACGGGTTATGCAGGGGTGGAGTTGGTTCGGTTGCTGGTTCGTCATCCCGAAGCGGAACTTGCCCTGGTAACATCCGACTCCCATGCCGGAATACAGTTGTCCAGGGTTTACCCCCATTTGACCGGTATCGCCGACTTTGAGCTTCAGGCCTTTGATCCCGATCGAGTGGCCGAGGAAGCGAATGTCGCGTTTTTGGCCTTGCCGGCGGGGCTATCTTCGACCATGGTGCCCTCGCTTCGCGAACGGGGAGTCCGGGTGATCGATCTCGGGGGAGATTTTCGCATTCCGGGTCCTTTGTTTCGGGAATGGTATAAAAAGGATCCCCCGTCGGAAGCCGTGCGGGAAGAGGCCGTATATGGATTGACGGAATGGAACCGGGAGCGGGTGGCAGGAGCGTCCTTTGTGTCGAATCCGGGGTGTTACCCGACGGCGGCGTTGCTTGGCCTTTTACCGGCCGTCCGCAACAGGGGAGTGGAGGCCGATGGATTGATCATTGATGCGAAGTCGGGGGTGACCGGAGCCGGGCGCGGAGTGAACCTGGGAAACCACTTTGCTGAGGTGGCGGAGAATTTCAAGGCCTACAAAGTTGCCGAACACCAGCACACACCCGAAATCGAGTATCATCTGGCAGCTTTTGGCCAAGGTTCGGCCCGGGTGTCTTTTACGGCTCATCTCCTTCCCATGGGTCGGGGTATTTTGGTAACGGCTTATGGTACCTTGACGGGCGAATGGAGGGAGTGGACGACCGAGCGGGTGTGGGAGGTATACCAGGACGCCTACCGACAGGAGCCCTTTGTTCGGGTTCGGCCGGCGGGACAATGGCCCCAGACCAAGGAAGTACGGGGGACCAATCTGTGTGACATCGGTCTGACTGTGGAGCGCCGAACGGGTCGAATGATCGTGGTCAGCGTCATTGACAATCTGGTGAAAGGCGCGGCGGGGCAGGCGGTACAGAATTTGAACGTCATGATGGGGTGGCCTGAAACGATGGGGTTGGACCTGGTCCCCATGTACCCGTGAGCGATCCAAAGATTGTGGAAAGCCGGGGTCGGACCGCTTCGCCTTCGGGGTGGTGCGGCGCAGTGCAAAAGGGAACTGCGGAAAGAAGGGGTAAACGGTGGCTGACCGGTGGGATGAAATGCAACAGGAGGAACGCCAAGAATGGCTGGGGGTCACGGCCCCAAAAGGGTTCTGGGCGGGGGCGGCAGCGGCGGGCATTCGGGACGGAAAAGCCGAACGCCTCGATGTGGCCATTCTGTACAGCGAGCAGCCTGCGGTGGCGGCGGGCATGTTCACGACCAACCGGGTCCGATCGGCGGCCGTAGAGGCGACCGAGGCCAGGATCCGGGAGCAGCGGCGTTTGCAGGCGGTGGTGGTTAACAGCGGAAACGCCAATGCCTGTACCGGGGAGCAAGGAGCTGCGGACGTGCTCGCCATTCAGATCCAGGCGGCGGACCTGTTCGGATTGGAACCGGGCGATATCGGGGTGGCCTCCACGGGAGTGATTGGGGTTCCGCTTCCCATGGACCGTTTGAGCGCGGGCATCGAGGAGGCCGCAAAAAAAATTCGAGACGACGGCGGCCGCGCGTTTGCTGAAGCGATCCTGACCACAGATACGTACACCAAGGAAGTGGTTCGGGAGCTGACGGTTGATGGGCAAACAGTAAGGATCGGCGGGGCGGCCAAAGGATCCGGGATGATCCATCCCAATATGGCCACCATGCTCGCCTTTCTCACCACCGACGCCGAGGTGGAAGCGGAAGCTTTGCAAGAAGCGCTGAGGCATGCGGTGGATGCGAGTTTTCATTGCATCAGCGTGGACGGGGATACCAGCACCAATGATACCGTCTTGCTTTTGGCAAACGGCATGGCGGGAAATCGACCACTTCGCCCGGATCACCCGGACTGGGACCGGTTTGTCGAGGCTGTCACCGAGGCAGCGATCCATCTGGCGAAGGCCATTGCCAGGGACGGAGAAGGGGCAACCCGTTTGATTGAGACCCGGGTGGAAGGGGCGTCCACCGACGAGGAGGCCCGGCGCGTCGCCAAGGCGGTGATCGGATCGAGCCTCGTCAAGACGGCGGTGTACGGCGCCGACCCGAATTGGGGACGGATTCTCTGCGCTGCGGGATATGCCGGATCTTCCTTCGATCCACAGAATGTGGACATTTATATTGGGGACATTGCCGTTTGTCGCCGGGGCGGGGCGGTGCCCTTCGATGAGGAAGCCGCCCGGGTTGTCCTGCGTGGGGACCCGGTGCCATTGCGGGTGGTGATCGGGGAGGGCTCCGGAAAAGCCGTGGCGTGGGGGTGCGATTTGACCGAGCGTTATATCGAGATTAACGCCCATTACCGGACATAACGGAGTTGTGGACCGTCTTTTCAGGAGGAGCTCGAGGATTCGGGTTCTCGGTGCCAAGGGGAGAGAAGGAGCTTAAGGAGATGAGCGAGGAAGAAAAAGCGGCGGTCTTGATTGAAGCACTGCCGTATATCCAGCGCTTTGCGGGAAAGATTTTCGTCATCAAATATGGCGGCAGTGCGATGGGGGAGCGTTTTACCGATGTCATCCTGGACATCATCTGGTTAAAGCAGGTGGGGATTCACCCCGTGGTGGTTCACGGAGGGGGGAAAGAGATCACCGCCATGCTGGAGCGCCTGGGTCATCGGGCGCAGTTCGTGGAGGGCCTTCGAGTCACCGATGAGGCGGTGATGGAGGTCGTGGAGATGGTGCTCTCCGGCGCGGTCAATCCGCGCCTCGTGGCGGCATTCAATCAGCACGACGGAGGGGCCGTCGGTTTGTCGGGCGTGGACGGAATGCTCTTGGAGGTGGCCAAAAAACACCACCCCGCCGGGGACATCGGCTATGTGGGCGAAGTGGTGCACGTGAACACCGCCCTGATCGAGGGATTGCTCGATCGCCACCTGATCCCTGTCATTGCGCCGGTGGGCGTCGATCGGGAAGGACGGCGGTACAATGTGAACGCCGACGAGGCCGCCGGGGCTGTGGCCGGGGCGCTCGGGGCGGAAAAATTGTTCCTCATCACGGATGTACCCGGAATTGTGCGCCGAGGGCCCGGTGGCTCGGAAGTGGTGTCGAAAATCACGGCGGAGGAGATCCGTCAGCTGGTGGAAAGCGGCGAGATCTACGGTGGAATGATCCCCAAGGTAAAGGCCTGCCTGACCGCTTTGGAGGCGGGAGCTAAACACGTTCATATCATCAATGGGGAGGATCCGCACGCCTTGCTGTTGGAGGTGTTCACCGACCGGGGAATCGGCACGATGGTCCTTCCTGCCGGGGAGGGGCCCGAATGATTCGAAGGATCTATTTGTACCTGGTTCTTTTTTCCACCTTGATGATGTCCATCGGCGGATGTGTGGGAATCTTTATGTCCCTGAGCGACATTATCGTGCCAAATGGGGTCATTCAAGATTACGCCTCCTATCGGGACATGCGAATCGCCCAGTCGGTCAAGGTCCCCCCGGGGGAGCCGGCCCCGCCTGTCCCGGATGAAGCCACGATCCGGGCCGATTATGAACGTTTGGTTGTGGATGAGATGCAACAGGCGCGGCGAAGGGGACTGAACGGACTGATAAAAAGTCTGGGGTGGATCGTTATTCCGCTGCCCATCTTTCTATGGTACTCGCGAAAACTTAAGGACGATAAGGGGTCCAGCGCCGGGGCGTCGGCGTGAGGGAAACCTGAAAAGGGAGTGGCACTGGTGACATTGAGCAACGAAGAGGTCGTGGCGGATTCCGGCGCGCTCATGCATACGTACAGCCGGTGGCCGGTGGCGATGGTGCGGGGGGAAGGGGTCTGGCTTTGGGATGCCGATGGCAATCAATACCTTGATTTTGCCGCCGGGATTGCGGTGGCGATTCTCGGACACAGCCATCCGGCGGTGGCCGAGGCGATCGCGGACCAGGCTCGAACCTTGCTGCACTGCTCGAACTTGTTTTACATCCCCCAGCAGGTGGAGTTAGCCAACTGGCTGGTGAAACACTCGGCCATGGATCAGGTATTTTTCTGCAACAGCGGAGCCGAGGCCAGCGAGGCGGCGATCAAACTGGCCAGGCGATGGGCGTATCACAACGGTATGCCCGAACGGTCGACGGTGATCACATTGGAGCACTCCTTCCACGGGAGGACTCTGGGAGCTCTTACAGCCACCGCCCAACCGAAGTACCAGGAAGGGTTTGGCCCGCTGCTTGGCGGCGTGCGCCACGTCCCCGTGGGAGATGTGAAAGCTTTGGAAGAAGCCTTAGATGGAACGGTCTGTGCGGTGATGATGGAAATGGTCCAGGGGGAAGGCGGGGTGATGCCCGTGCCCACAGACTATGTGCAAGAAGTGCGGGCCCTGTGCGATCGCCGCAATGTCCTTCTCGTCATCGACGAAGTACAGACCGGAATGGGGCGAACGGGAACATTTTTTGCGTACGAGCAGTTTGGAGTGGAACCGGACATTTGCACCCTGGCCAAAGGATTGGCCAACGGCGTTCCGGTGGGCGCCGTGTTGGCAAAACGCCGGGTGGCTGAGGCTTTTGTCCCCGGTTCTCACGGCTCCACCTTTGGCGGCAACCCCCTGGCTATGCGGGCCGCCCTGGCGACGGTGGAGGTCGTGGAGAAAGAGCGGCTGTGGGAGAAGGCTGCCCGACGCGGGGCGTACCTGCGAGGCCGCCTAGCCAATGCGCTGGGGAATCACCCGCACCTTCGGGAGATTCGCGGGATGGGACTGATGCTCGGCGTGGTGCTCGATGAGGGCGCCTCCCAAGTGGCCGAAGCATGTCTGAAGCGGGGCCTCCTGGTAACGGTGGCCGGCGGGACCACCATTCGGTTGCTGCCTCCGTTGATTGTCGAGGAACCGGAAATCGACATGGCGGTGGAGCGATTGACGGCGGCATTGGATGATGTTTTCGGGCGGGAGTAAGAACTTCGGGGCTGTTGGTTATAATGCGGAGGAAACACCGAAAAGAAGGCCGCCCGATAAGCGGCGGCCGGGGATCGGAGGTTCAGTCGCTGACGTTGTCGCCATATTGGTTGGTGTGATGGTCGAAGTCGAAGGTGGAGCACATGGTTCCTTTTACGGTACCGGCGATAAGGTTGCCGTTGGTGGCGATGAGAATTTCCTCGGCGGTGCAGCCGCCGCGGTGATTATTATACATGCACTCCTCAACCATACATTTGACACCGGGCATCGACCGTCCCTCCCTTCGGGCTTAGGATTGGCCTACGGGCCGCCCCCTATGCCCCGCAATTGTGCAAAACGGCGGGAACCCGCGGGGAATGGCGCCACGGACAGGTCGGACGTCTACACCGAGGTAAGCGTCGATGAACGATGAATGTACGCTGATGTGGCGGGTCGAGGCGAGAGACCACGGGAGACAGGTGAGAGAAGTTTTACAGGGGCGCCTGCATGTCTCCCGCCGACTGGTCCGCTTGGCCATTACCCAAAATGGAATTCGGAGAAATGGCCGCCCGGCCTACCTTTCCGAACGCGTGTCTGCCGGGGATATCTTGGAGATACGCTGGGGGGAGACGCCTTCCGATGATGTGTTGCCCGAGCCGATTCCTTTTGAGACCCTCTATGAAGATGAGGACGTGTTGGTGGTGAATAAGCCCCCGGGGATGTTGGTTCATCCGACCAAAGGGGTTTATACCGGCACCCTCGCCAACGGTGTCGTGTATGCCTGGCGGCTGACCGGGAGCCATCGCCCTTTTCGACCGTTAAATCGTTTGGATCGGGACACGAGCGGCCTCGTTCTCATCGCGAAAAATCAATTTGCCCATCATCGGCTGTCGCGAGATCTGCGTTTTGCCGAAAGCGGGCGGAGTCCGGTGTTCGGAGCGGACGAAGCCGGCAGGTGGGATGGGATGCGAAGGGTGCATAGGGAGTATGCCGCCCTCGTTCAGGGGCGAGTGGTAGCGGACCGGGGCTGGATTGATCTGCCCATCGAACGAGATCCAAACCACGGGAACCGCCGCCAGGTGGCACCGACGGGCCGGCGGGCCAGAACGCGCTTTGAAGTGGTGGAACGGGTGGAGAATGCCACCCACCTGAAAGTGCGACTTCAGACGGGACGGACGCATCAGATCCGGGTCCATTTTGCGGAACTCGGTCATCCGATCATTGGGGATACCCTCTACGGGGAGCCGTCCCCGTGGATTGAGCGGCAGGCACTTCATGCCGAGCGGCTGGTTTTCGACCATCCCCGAACCGGGGAGCGGATCCAGGTGACCGCCCCGTGGTTTCCCGATATGGTGGAACTGTGGCAGCGGTTGAAAGAGCTCGGCCGGTGATCTCCCGAGGATCATGAGGGGTGAAACGGTGTGCCAGGGATAAACGGAACCGAGACGCCGGGGTCCCCGCCCGGTTGGACGTTGGCAGATGTCAAATCCCTTTTGCGCCGCTTCGGGATTATCGTATATATCGGCTCACCCTTAGACGATTTGCTGATGATGGAGCTCGAGTTGGAGGATCTTTGGGAGGAAAATCTCATCGAGCGGGAAACGTACCTGTTGGCTAAGGCGGCCATTGCCAAGCGGCGGCGGGAGATCGAGCGACAGTCTTAAAACAGTTTTCCGGATCCCTGGATCTTGCAGATCAGTCCTCTTCAAAAAGGGCTGTGTTGAAAGCGTCGACCACCGCCTGCCATTCTTCGTCGTCTTCTACCGGAGCAAAAGCAATGCCCCCGCCTCCGTCCGGATCCAGGCGATACACCACACCCTCGGTGTTGAGAATCTCATCCACGGGCAGTAAGATGGCGTAGGTACGCCCATGTACTTCCAGGATATCCGCCAAATCATAGGTTTCCTCGTGGCCCTCGTCATCTCTGAGGGTGATCCTTTGCTCTTTTTCGGGATGAGTAGCCATGTTTTTGCGCTCCTTTCACAGTCGTTGTTCCGGGACATGGGAATTTTTATTGACAATCGCTGTGTCCCTGCCCGTGAGTTGCCGTTCTGTGCGGCCGTTGCAAGGGTCACTGTCGGGATGCCGGTCTGACGCGCCGGGGTCTGCCCGGAAGTCTTCCACCGACGTGTTTGACCGCCCGGGGAACACATCCGGAGTTTTTGTGCTATACTGATGGCATGAGCCTTCCGTGGGAGGGTTGATGATGCCTCACGCCGCCTTCTTTAACCTTCAGACAACGGCGACGCTCGGCGCCGTGGTGATGGCGCTTATGGTGATCGCCATACGCCTTAAAGCGGCGCAGCGGCCCACCTCGGTAAAAAAGATCATCATGCCGCCCATCGGCATGACCACCGGTTTTGTCATGTTCGCAGCTCCGGTGATGCGGATCCCTGTGTGGTGGGGCCTGGTTGCGTTTCTCGCCGGCGCGTTATTTCTGTCCTATCCATTGATTCGGACGTCGAAGTTCCATGTTATTGACGGCAAGATTTATCTCAAGCGTTCCAAAGCCTTTGTGTTGATTTTGCTGGGCCTTCTGGCGGTGCGGTTGCTGTTGCACAGCTACCTAGAACAATATATCACATTACCCCAGACGGGTGCGGTATTTTTCCTCCTGGCTTACGGGATGATTGTTCCGTGGCGCGTGGCCATGTTTGTGGAATACAAGCGCACCCTAAACCGCTGGTTGCAGATGTCCCGGGAATCGGAAGTGGAAGAGAACAAGGCAAAGGAAGGAAATGCGCCCCTCTTCCAAGGAGCAGAAGCAACGCCGCGCAATGTCGAAGATACGCCTTGAACGGATGACGGCAGTCATCAGGTGTCTATGTGAACGCATTGGGCGCGAGGCGGTCCGCCGTAGCGCCCAATGCGGGTAGACGCTTGTCTCGCCGCAGGGCTTTATAGAACCGTTTTACCCCATCAATTTATGCAGGAACTGTGAAAAATGTGCCCGTCTCCGGGCATTGGCTTTAGTTGTGGTGACGTCCTTAGGTGGTGAACCGTGGGGGAAGGACGGATGCGGGGTTGACAGCTCCCTTTATATTAGGGGTGGATCCGGCTATGACGACGGACAACTCTATGATGATGATTGTGACCATGATCATGGTCCTGTCCATGATAGCCGTGGAAACTTTCGCGGTGATGAAAAGATTCCCCCTGTTCTTCCACAGGGTCCACATGGACTTGTACTGTGGATAGATGGTCAATATCATGTTGAAGCCGATGAATGACATTCTTAGCGATTTGATGTGCATCTTTCACGGAAAGATTTGAGTTAACCGTGATGCTGATGTCAGCCAAAACTTCATGACCAAACCAACGAGCCTTGACGTCATTGACCTTCAGGACACCGGATACGCTCGCAGTGGAAGCGGCCATTGCGTCAATCTTCTCCGGTTCGATACCGTCGAGGATTCTGGTTAACACCGTTTTGGCGGAATCTTTGACAATAAGAAGAATCATGAGAGTGATACCGAGACCCACAATTGGATCGACGATGGGGTAACCCAGCCATGCACCGACCACCCCAATGAGCACGGCTAAAGAAGTAAGGCCGTCCACCCTCGCGTGATGACCATCGGTAATCAGGGCTGCACTCCCGATCTTCTTGCCCATGCGGATGCGGTAGACAGCGACCATCTCATTTCCCAAAAAACCGATGACTGCTGCCAGCGCAACAACTCCCAAATGGTTGATCGAAGAACTGTGGACAAGTTTTAGAACCGATTCGTAGCCCGCTACGATGGCGCTCACCAGAATGACCAGGACAATGAACAAACCGGCAATGTCCTCAGTGCGGTTTAACCCATACGGAAATCGCCTTGTAGGCAGGCGGCGACTCAAGATGAATGCGAACCAAAGCGGGATGGAGGTGAATGCATCTCCAAAGTTATGAATTGTGTCTGCCAGCAGCGCGACACTGCCCGACAGCGCCACAAAGGCGGCTTGCACGATGCCTGTCACAAGGAGACCCACAAACGAAATCATCAAAACTCTGGTCGCTTCTTTGTCTTGAACGATACTGCTGTCTACACCACGATGTGTGTGGCTGTGTCCTCCGTCATGGTGGTGAGAGTGACCGTGTCCGAACCCCATTCCGTCCCTCTCCTATCGAATATAATGATCCAAGGCATTGCGCAAGTCGCCCAACACCTTGTTCAAGTCGTTTTCGTGGCCAGCTGCGGCCACACACACCTCCAGATGGTCCTTCAAAATCACCTTGGCCACCCCATCAAGAGCCTTCTGAACGGCGGCGATTTGGATTAACAAATCCGAGCAGTCCCTGTCATCATGCGCCATCTCTTTAATGGCCCGAACATGACCCTCAATCCGTGCCAATCGGTTGATCACTTGCTTTCGATATTTGTGTAAATGATGTCCCATGGCAGACGCCTCCATGACCCTGAATATAACCCCCCCAGGGGGATATGTCAACCACCGGATCACACCCCAACGCCCAGAGGCAAAATGGGCAACCGCCGCATAGGGTGGAGCAGGAGGGAGAGGAGCGATGAAAGGAGTCAAACGGAAACGAAGATGGTGGGCGGCCCTAATGGCGGTGGCGCTTGCAGTTTTGGTTGCCGGATGTGGGGCCACAGGCACAGTGCCCGGGGCGCCGGGGCCGGCGCCCGGAGGGGGCGATGCCCCAGGGGCCCAGACCCAGACCATTCGATTCTCCGAGGTGATCCGGTCGATTTTTTACGCACCCCATTACGTGGCACTGGCCAAGGGGTTTTTTCAACAACAAGGGCTCAAGGTGGACATGGTGACTTCCCAAGGTTCGGATAAGGGAGCGGCGGCCCTCCTTGCGGGGACGGCGGATATCTCCCTGATCGGCCCGGAAACCTCGGTCTACATTTACAACCAGCACGGGGAAAAGAAGATCAAGGCTTTTTATCAACTGACCGGAGTGGATGGGTCATTCCTGGTGGGGCGGCCGACGTCGAAACCTTTCCGCTGGCAGGATTTAAACGGCAAGACGATCATCAGTTGGCGGCCCGGCAGTTCTCCGCAGATGGTTCTGAACCATGTGTTGGCCGAACAGGGCGTGCATGGCGCAAAGGTCATCACCAATATCGCCCCCCAGGCCATGGTGGGGGCGTTCCGCAGCGGGCAGGGGGACTATATTCAGGTTTATGAACCCCTGGCTTCGATGTTGGAACAACAGGGGGTCGGAAAAGTGGTGGCTTCCCTGGGCGAAGCCGGCGGATCGTATCCTGAGACGGCCTATGAAGCAACGGACGCGTACGTTCACGCTCACCCCGACGTGATTCAAAAATGGTGCACGGCAGTGCACCAGGCCACTCGGTGGATCGAAAGCCACAGCCCCGCCGAAGTGGCGGACGTGATCGCTCCGTATTTTGAAGGCACGCCGAAAGACCTGATTGCACAATCGGTCCAGCGCTATGAACAACAACACACCTGGCCGGACAATCCAGTCCTGACGGAGGCACAGTTCGGGATTCTGCAAAATGTCCTCGTCGAAGCCGGGACGATCAAAGCGGATCAAAAGGTTTCATACAACGCCGTGGTGGAGACCCGGTTCGCCCAAAAAGCGGCGGGCGGCCAATGAATGGCACAGAGCAAAGGCATGTCAGGGGTGGTCGCGGGACGGCTTTTCTGCGGCCCTGGGGCCCCCCTGGCCGGGGCACGGGAGAGGGGACCCGCCCAACGGCGGCCCCGGGTATCACCGGAAGGAGGGGGTGCCGATGGCGCAGATTGAGGTGCGCGGTGTGTCTCACCGATATTTTACCATGAAAGAAGAAACCGAGGCTCTGCGGAATGTGAATCTTCAGGTGGAAACCGGAGAATTCGTCAGCATCGTGGGGCCGAGCGGCTGCGGGAAGAGTACACTGTTGTCACTTCTGGCTGGGATGATCCGGCCGACCCAGGGGGAGGTGCGCCTGTTCGGCGAGCTTCTCACCGGGCCCTCCCGACGGGTGGGATATATGTTGCAAAACGACTCTTTGTTCGAATGGCGGGACGTTCTCCACAACGTCCTCATCGGCGCCGAGGTGCGCGGGCTCGACCGGGAGCCGGCCCGGCGGCGGGCGCTGGAACTACTTGAACGCTATGGCCTCGGCGGTTTTGTCGGCCACGCGCCCAAGCAGCTATCAGGAGGGATGCGCCAGCGGGTGGCTCTCATCCGGACCCTGTTGCTCGACCCAGATATTTTGCTTCTCGATGAGCCGTTTTCGGCGCTGGATTATCAAACCCGCCTCAGTCTTGGGGATGAGGTGGCCGGCATTTTGCGCGACCAGGGAAAGACGGTGGTTTTGGTGACTCACGATATTGCCGAGGCGATCACTATGGCGGACCGCGTGGTGGTGATGTCCAGGCGGCCGGCGACGATTACCGCGGAGCACCCGGTGCGGTACGCGGCCGGGCGGCTTCCTCCTACGGCTCTGCGAAAAGAACCGGAGTTTTCCCGGTACTTTAACCGCGTGTGGGAGGAGTTGAAAGATCATGTCCGGGTTTGAACAGTTTGGGGAGTTGGAGGAAAACGCCCTTCCTGCTCACCTTTTTTTTCGCGGCTTGGTGCTGTCAACGTCTAAGTAGCGTTACTATTTATGTACCATGAAAATAGACCATGGTCAACGGGGAACAGGGACGGCACGAGAGAACAAGTAAAGTGCCGAAGACACATTTATCATTTCACCGGTGTTGACCGAGAATCCCGGAATCCTCTACTATAAATGTGAACATTTCAGCGGGGGTGATAGTCTCAGGTAGGATTTCAGCCCATGCTGTCGAATTTTAGATTTTTGGGAGGTGAAAACATGACTGGACTCACGCGATTGGAGATCCTGCGCCGCGCCCGTGGCTGGACGCAGACGGACGTTTCACGAATGATCGGCGTGTCGGGGGGACTCATTTCTCACATCGAACGGCGTGCCCGATCCAGCTATCCCAAACTGCGCCGGGCGCTGTCGGAACTGTACGGGGTGCCGGAAGAGACGCTGTTTGAGCCCGAAACCGGCATGGCCGCTTGGGTGGATCCCGAACTCTTGCGCCGGTTGGCGGGGTGAAAAAACACAACCCCAGGCCGGAACCTGGGGGGATAAGGGGGCAGTATGTATGATTCAAACACAACTGCATAAGGACATGGCTCACCGCCGAACAAGACGCGAAGCGGTGTGGCGCTATCTCACCGAGCACATGGGGGAGTGGATTGACGCCCATTGGATCGCAAGCCCCAACGTTGGTGGAAGCGAGGGTTTGCGTCGGCTCAGGGAACTCCGCGCAAGCCTGCCGCCTGGCTATCGGATCGAGATGCGCAGGAAGCCGTCGGAGGCTGGACCCCTCCACGAACGGCAATACCGCCTTGTGCGCCAGGCCGAGCCCTCTTCTGACTGCGACTGCGGCTGAGATCATCGGGCGCATCATGGCCTCCCTGTGCCTACAGGCAGGTATGGCCGTGGTGTGCCCTTGGCCACATAGAGGGCAGGGCGTTTACCGTTCCGGTAAGAAACAGTCTGTTTGCTACACAGTGTAGCACGTCGCTGTGAGCAACGCAATACATGTACCACATTTTTTGACCTGTCTTTTTGATCGCAAAGATGACAAGGCCCCAAGGCGGATCCTCGGGGCGACAGCGGGGCGCATCTTCAGCCCCATTGTACCACACAAGGGGGCGCATTGACATGGGACATAAGAGATCCATTCCGTCCGACATATCGACCGACCGACGTTTTGCGGCCCTGCTGGAAGGCGACGGTGGTATACTGGCTGGCTTGTGCTATATCCTCGGGGTGGTCCACGCCGATGACTGGGGGCGGTTCACCGGCGACCCGGTTGAATTCAAGCTGTCGTGTTTCCCCACCGCGCCAGCTAATAGCGCAGAGATCGAAAGGGCGCTCCACGCCGTGGCCGATGTCGGATTGTGGCAACTATACGAGCGGGACGGGCGCAAGGTGATCCAACTGCCGCAGGACGAATTCTGGCAGATCCAAACATACGTAAGCGAAAAACGGCGGCAGGACTGCAAGAGCAAGTTCCCCCCGCCTCCTGGTACGCCGGATGATCGGGTGCCCAGGAAGAAAGGTGGCGATGAGGCTGACGACGACCACGATGATGAACAGAATGAATCAGACTTTGGAAATGATAACCAAAATCTACGAAAATCTACGATTATCGTACATTCACATTCACATTCTCATTCTCATTCACATTCAGATTCAGAACAAGGTAAAACAAGGTTAAACGCCGTCGTCGTCGATTCCGGTCCCATAGACATTGACAGGTTGGTCAGGATGGCGGAAGAGGCGAGGATAAAAGTCAAACGTTCGACCCTAGCGGAATTGGCCAGAAAGTACGGCCAGGAATGGGTGGAGGACGCGATTGCCATTACAGCCGACGCCGAGCATCCGACTTCTCGCTATCTTATGGCCGTCCTAAGGAAATGGGAGGAGAAGGGAGGCCCCGACGGGACATACTCAACCGAGGCCATGCTTTTGGCTGTCAAGCGCAGGCGGGCGAATAAGCCGCCAAAAACGCCAACCTACGGCCGCGTGATTGTGAACGAGCCCGACGAGAACGTCGAATGGGCAAAACAATTTCTGCGCCAACACGAGGGTGATCTGAATTCCGTGGATAGCTCATTTGAGAACCACGAGAAGGCCGCTGTCACGGCCCGCGTGCCATACGGCAGGGTGATTGAGAACACGGAAACCGAGACCGAAAGGACAGTGGCGCATCTCATGGAGGAGGCGGACAGGAAGCGGGGGATGGTGTGGCAGAGGATCTGGACGAACGACCCTCAAACCGGAGGCGCATTCGACCATTCTTCCACATGTGAGAGCCCCGAGAAGGCCGCTCAGAACGCCGAAACGAACGCGCAGGTATCATGGGACAGGGGCGAGGGTAAAAAGCCTTCAGAAGGGCGTTTAGAGGCCCAGCAGGAGCCATTTGACACTTCAAAACTCAAGATTGCCGATGACCTACAGGCATTCTGGCACGACTTCGACATGCTGGTGAGGATTCACGGCCACGAAAAAGCATGGCAAGCCCTTCATGAACTTGCAGACAATGGTCCGGTTACGGCGGCGGCGTTGACTCACAAGCTTAATCAGGCAAAGATGTCCGGCTGAAGGAAGGTGGAGGCCGCATGTATACCATTCTTGCGACCGGCTCCCCGGCTGCCCATGCCGCAAGCATGGCGGAGGCCCTGGAGATCCTGCCCGCCCTCGTCCGATCCACTCCCCCCCGTTCTGGGCACACGGTGCGGATCGAGATTCGGGACCCACATGGCAAGCCCGTCCGATTGGTCTTCCTCCCGCCATGGCAGGGGGTGAGATCATGAAGAGGACGACCGCAACCCCCGCCCTGCGCAAGCATGTCTATGGCTGTCCGAAATGCCGGGGAGTGCGAACCATCGAGGCGATCGGGCGCGTGGTCCTGGGCCCGGTGTGCTCCCGTTGTGGCCTGCGCATGAAGCCGATGGGCGGAGGCGGCGACGCGGAGTGACGGGCAACCGCCGAAAGGGGGTGAGCGCATGGTTACTTGGGCGCTGGCCGCGCTCCTGGCCTTCGCCGGGACGTATGCAATGGCCTTGTACGGCTGGTATGACGCCGGGCGTGACTGACAAGCGCAGGGGTGTCCGCGATCATGGACATCCCCTAACCCGAAGTTAGGCCACCGCAAGCTGTCTTCCTGGACCCCCTAAAAGAGCATGCCCACCAGAGCCACAAAATCGCCCGCAGAGGCGTCGAATGCCGGGGGTGGCTATCATACCATTACCGCGCTATCAAGAAGGCGTTAGAATGGCTGTAGAGGCCGTTTGGAGGGGTGTCGGTTGAATCGACGCCCTTTCGTTAGGGTGTTGACACTGACAGTACCCTTGGGGCGGTTTCTGAGGGACATGCCCTCCAGAGCCACAAAAAGGCCTCTCAGAGCGTTTTGGATGCGGTTCATGTATGATGCCTAGGACGGGACAAATCGAGGCCTCTACGGGCGTCCTGGAGGTCATTTCGTATGGCGACCATCCGACGGCCCGGATGGTTTTTCGGACGCAGTAGAAAAAGCGCTGGCGCAAGCCTTTGGACCGGCTCATTCGACATCCTGCGGGTGGGGTGAGTCGCCATGACGACGACTGTTCACACGGTATTAACTGTCCACGCGGTGTTAACCCTGGGGCGTTACGCATAGCCGTAACGAATCGCCGCCAAGCGTAACAAGGGTAACAAGCTGGCCGGGAAGCGAAACAAGGCGCAACGAATGGCCTGGGAGTGGAACAAGGCAAGGGTGTAAACTCAGCTTATACCCTTGACCTGCAAAAACAACCCCATGCACTGGGGACGGCGGGGGTGGGTGCCGTTTGAAGCTGAGGAAGGAAGTGCGGCGCACGATTGTGCAGGCCCTGAAGCTGTGCCGTCTCTATGAGCGGGCGGGCGTCCATCCGGGGCACGAGCCACGAATCACGCCCGCTTACTCCCTGGCTCCAAGCGGAGAGACGAACGTTGTGCAGGACTCAACCGGCGACACTGCCCAGCGCAACACAGACGGCGAGCGGGAGCGCCGGGAGCACGTCGAACGGGTGCATCGAGCGCTTGAGGCGCTCAAGCCGATGGAGCGGCGGATCATCGAATGCGCGTATTTCCGGGACATGACGACGATCGAGATCTGCGAGGAGCTGGCGATCTGCGAACGGACCGCCCACAGGTCGAAGGCCGCCGCCCTCCTGAAGCTGGCCATTGTGTTTGGTCTCCTGACCCCGGAGGAAGAGCGGGAGGCGGCGGGGATGCTGTGAACCATAAGATTTCCTAAGGCGCACGTGCATCGAACGTGCAAGGCACGTGATACGCACGTGATACGCACGTGCAGTATCGGACATCCACCGGACATCCTGAGGAGATCCTTCGGACAGAGATCGGAGGGCAGTCCGGGAATTTCCCGGAGCTTCCCGGAACTTCCGGGAACCGTCCGGAAAGCGGACGCAACCCCCAGGGGGGTGCAAATCCTCAGAGATTCACCGTTCGGGACCGCGCGGGCCCTCGAATGCGCAAAAATGTCCCCACGGGGATTCTCGAGAAGGGGACCCACGCTGTCAGATTCGCGGCGATCCGGGGACCTGAGCGGCAGTCAGACCCCGCCAACCTGAGCCGGTGGCCGGAACAGCATTCCGCTCATCCTCATCCTGAGCAGTGGCCGGACCCCCGCCGACCCCCACGGGGACCCACGGGGGTAGACGACAAGAGGCCGGGACAGCATCCCGGCCCCTGCCGATGCTAACAATTGACAACATGCTAAGGTATGTTAAGTTTTGTTAAGCCCTTCGCTTCTCCGCGTACTCACGGCTCAGGCGCTCATGGAGCCGGACAGCATCCCGCAGGAGCGCCTGAACTCCCGCCTCCCCTCCCAGGGTGCGGACGATGATGGCCTTCTCCGCGCCCGAGACCTCCACCACGTCCGCCCAAAAGTCGGTGTCCGCCTCGGAGACGAGCATCGGCGTGGCCGTCTCGTAGCTCCAGGCCGGGTACAAAGCATCGGTCAGGAGAATCCCGGGCAGCGGCTCAGACCCAACGATGATGGGGCGGCCCCCGAAGCGGCGCTCAACGATGCAGTATTTCATTCCCCGTCGCCTCCCGCCGGGACGGCCATAGGATGCGGGATAGGCTCCCAGCCGTCCCCCGTCCATTCGAAGGCCTCGCCGATCACAGGCGGCTGGGCGTCCTCGGCGAAGTCCTCCCATGACTCTTCCCAGCTGTAACCCGGTGCGGCATCCCAGTGGTAGGACTGGACGACGAACGTCACGTCTGCCGCCCGGAACTGGGTATAGGTCGAGTAGCCCCAGCCGTACCCATCCTCCACAGAGTCCCGCCACGTGGCGACCGGCTCTGGCTTCTCGGGGACTTCGATGGTCCGCGAAGGAATGATGTCCCTATTTCGGTGCCCGCCCTCCACGCGGACGAACCAACGCCCGTTTGTCTGGTATGCGATCATCCGCCTTGCCCTCCCCTCTTGATTCACCACGCCCGCCGCCGGTTGACCTCTTCCAGCCACGGGACGAGGACCGTATCCTTCCACTGCCGAAGCTCCGTGACCCGCTGTTCCTTGGTCTCATCGAACGTGGACAGCCGGGACACGTTTTTGACCTGTTTGACGAACCAAGCGATGGCCTCCGCCGGTGACAGCGCGGTGATGTCCGGGAACTCAGTCATGGGAAGCCCTCCCCGACGACAGCATCTCAGCCAGCGAGTCAAGCCCATGACCGCGCAAGTCCCGAATGAACGAATGCAGGAACGAACCACTGGCACGATACTCCCCGGAGAACACGGGGCGCTTGAAGGCCGGGTAGAACTTGCCGTCGGCGGCCCGGTAAGCGGGTGTCTCGTGGTCCACGCCGACCCTCACTGCCTTGGAATCCCCGCCGACGGTGAGCCAGTAGATTCCCCCGCTGTGGTCTTTGATCATGTACATCTCCGGCGTGCTCATTGTTTCACCTTCCTTGCCCGAAGCATGCTCATGCCCGTCCAATGGTCATTGGGGCGCAGGCCGCGCATCTTGCAATACTGCCGCTTGGCGTCCCGGCTGTCATAGGCCCAAAAAGGGTACCATGGCCCGTTTGGAGACTTGACCTCGTAGAGGCACTTCACTTTCATGTCACTTCACCTTCCTCGCCCGGGTGCGCTGGGGCAGGAGTCGGGAGACTGGAGATGCCACGGCATGCTGTTCGTGGAGATCGGCATCGGCCAAGGCGATGTAGCGCCGCGTCATGGTGATGTCGGCGTGTCCCAGTTGCCGCTGGAGGGCGAAGACGTGGCCGCCCGAGCGCAGGAACATGATGGCGCTGGAGTGCCGGAGCATGTACGGCGTGACTCTGGCACCGAGCTTGCGCCCATATTGGCGCATGATGCGCGACCAGCTTTCCTCTGCCAACTTGCGGCCAGAGGCGGAGGCAAAGACGGGGACGCTGTCATCCCAGTCGGCTGGGCGGACACTTAGAAGCTTGCGAATGGCCTTCGCTGTCTGCGGACTGATAACGACCGTCCTGGAGACTCGCGCCTTGGCCACATGGGCAGGTATGGTAATTTCCAGTGAGGCAAGGTTCAGGTCTCGCGGCGTTAGCTGAAGCGCTTCACCTGGGCGGACTCCGCTGTCCAACTGAAACAGCATCAAAGCGAAGTCCCGGACCCCCACGAAAGCGCTCTGGTTTGGCAATCTCAGGAGCTTCGACAGGATGTCATCGGGCAGGTGACGTGGCGTTTGATCCTCGCGGCGTTGCTTGATCCCCTTGGTCGGATTCCCAGAGACAAGCCCTTCGTCGGCGGCCCAATTGAAAAACGAGCGCAACACTCGAAGCTGTTGGTTATGATAGCTGGCGGCTAACCCCCGGATGTCCGTGAAGTGTTGCAGGACGGCCCGACGGAGGCGGTCGGCGTCCGGCCAGGCGCTCTGAGCTTCAGGGCGGCGGAAAAAGGCCCCGACAATTCTCCGATAGTCCCGAACGGTGTAATGTGACCGCCCTTCGGCTCGCTTGAATAGGATGAATGTCGAGAGCGATTCTTGCCATGTCTGCATGCAGGTCCCTCCTAACGGCTTGTGTACTGCGTCAACAGCGTCCAAGTACCGGCGAAAAAAGTCCGGACCCCAGCGAGGCGGCAGGCCCGGGAATCCAAGGCACGGCTCTGCGAAAAGAACCGGAGTTTTCCCGGTACTTTAACCGCGTGTGGGAGGAGTTGAAAGATCATGTCCGGGT
>NZ_JAILZZ010000037.1:0-33855 GCF_023512215.1 Kyrpidia sp.
TGGTGGCTCGGGACGGAATCGAACCGCCGACACGAGGATTTTCAGTCCTCTGCTCTACCGACTGAGCTACCGAGCCACAAAGGTCGACCCCGCGTCGACCCGGCGTTGGCGGAGCTGACGGGATTCGAACCCGCGATCTCCTGCGTGACAGGCAGGCGTGATGGGCCTCTACACTACAGCTCCAAGACATAAAAATGGTGGGCGGTACTGGGATCGAACCAGTGACCCCTCGCGTGTGAAGCGAGTGCTCTCCCGCTGAGCTAACCGCCCATCCCGATCTCCTATTATCCCCGCACCATTGGTGGCGACGGTGCCGGTTCGGCACAGTCCGGTGTTGGTGAGCCATGCAGGACTCGAACCTGCGACACCCTGATTAAAAGTCAGGTGCTCTACCATCTGAGCTAATGGCTCTCATGCCCCGCAACCACCCAGCAGAGTGGCGAACGTCGACGACGGTTTATACTATACCACGCCCCCGGCTCAGATGCAAGACCCCAAGAGGATTTTTTTGACTCCCTCGGGGTCTCCCATACCGACCGACAAGGCTAGCGTCTGGACACAAAAATGTCCCCCAGGGCGATGGTCTGTTCACGGTTTGGCCCGGTGGAAATCAGCGAGAGCGGGGTGTCCACCAGTTCTGAAATGCGCTCTACATACCGTTTGGCAGCCTCGGGAAGCTCGTCGTAATTCCGGACACCGTCGAGGTTTTCCCGCCATCCCGGTAACGTCTCGTAGATGGGTTCACATTCCGAAAGAACCCGCAGGCTGGCGGGGAATTCGTCGAGGACTTGTCCCCGGTATCGGTAGCCGGTGCAGATCTTCAACTCATCGAGACCGGACAGAATGTCCAGGCGCGTCACCGCCAATCCGTCCAGCCCACTCACCCGGTGAGCGTGGCGAACCACCACCGCATCCAGCCAGCCGATGCGGCGGGGCCTACCCGTGGTCGTCCCGTATTCCCCCGCCCTGTCCCGAATTTCGCGACCCACATCATCAAGCATTTCCGTGGGAAACGGGCCGTCGCCAACCCGGGTACTGTAGGCCTTTACCACGCCAATTGCCCGGTCAATCTTGGTCGGGCCCACCCCGGCTCCGATACACACACCGCCAGACACAGGATTGGAAGCGGTCACGTACGGGTACGTACCGTGGTCAATGTCGAGCATACTGGCTTGGGCCCCTTCGAAGAGGATATCTCGGCCTTCGTCAATGGCGCGGTTAAGGACCACCGATGTATCCGCAATATAGGGCCGCAGCACCTCGGCATATGCCGCATACTCTTCGAGAATCTCCTTCAGGTCAAACCCTTCCACCTCATAAACTTTTTCGAAAAGGCGATTCTTTTGTGCCAAATTGTCGGCCAGTTTCTCCGCGAACACCTCGGGTTCGAGCAGGTCGCACATTCGAATTCCCACCCGGGCCGCCTTATCCATATAACAAGGACCGATTCCTTTGCGGGTCGTTCCGATCTTTCCGTTTCCCCGGCGTTGTTCCTCCAACTCGTCCAGTCGCCGGTGATAAGGAAGCACGACGTGAGCCCGATCACTGATTCGGAGGTTGCTCACCGACATACCCCGTTGCTCAAGGTATCGAATCTCTTCCACCAGCGCGGCGGGGTCCACCACCATTCCATTCCCGATGACGCACAGTTTATCCGGATATAAAATTCCCGATGGAATCAAATGCAATCTGTACTCCTGACCATCTAGATAAATCGTGTGCCCAGCATTATTGCCGCCTTGATACCGGGCGACCACTTCAGCGCGTTGGGCAAGGTAATCGGTAATCTTCCCTTTACCTTCGTCGCCCCACTGGGTACCGACCACAACGACGGTTGCCACCCGCAGACACCTCCGTCTCTTAACCTGCCCCGTTGCGGGTTGCGCAACTCAGAGCGGTCACCGCCCCCAGTCTATCAGCCCCCGGCGTGCGTGTCAACGGAAGACCGAACGTTTCCCCATCATGCGCCGTCAATCGTTCGGGTTAAAGGGAGGCACGCCCAAGGCGACGAATGTAATAGAAGGGTAAATTACAGCTATGCGCCCATCTGCGGCCGCAGAGGGGGGAGCATTGTGGTTTCGGAAAAGTCGGAGCCATTGTTTGCGCTGGACATTGGGACGAGAACTGTCGTCGGGCTCACCGCCATTCCCGGAACAAAGGGATTAACGATCAAGGCGGTCGAAATTCTTGAGCATCAAACTCGTTCTATGTTGGACGGACAAATTCACGATATACCCAGGGTGGCCGAGCTGATCCGGCGTCTCAAGGCGCGGTTGGAAAAAAAGGTCGGTCCCCTTCGGGACGTGGCGGTGGCCGCCGCCGGTCGAGCGCTGAAAACCTGCCGGGGAAAGGCTGTTCGCGCTGTGAACGGTTCCCGGTTAGAGGCGGACGCGGTTCGCGGATTAGAATTAGAAGCGTTGGAGCAGGCTCGCCGAGAATTGGCGGGGGACGAAGAGTCTGCCGGCCGTTATCATTGTGTAGGTTATTCCGTCGTGGAATACAAACTCGATGGGACGACGATCGGCAATCTCCTCGGGCAGAGAGGACAGGAAGCCAGCGCCGAAGTCATCGGTACCTTTTTGCCAAAGGTGGTGGTCGAATCGTTGGCTGCGGCCTTGGAAGCCGCAGATCTGCAGATGCGCGCCCTGACCTTGGAGCCTATCGCCGCGATCCACGCCCTCATCCCGGCCTCCATGCGAAAGCTGAACTTGGCTCTGGTGGACGTGGGAGCCGGAACCTCCGACATCGCCTTGACTGCAGAGGGTACGGTCGTCGCCTACGGAATGGTTCCCAGTGCAGGGGACGAAATTACCGAGGCTCTGGCGGAAACCTGGCTGCTTGATTTTGATACGGCAGAGACAGCAAAGCGGAACTGGCGAGATGCGGAGATCCGCTTTACCGACGTCCTGGGTCATAGCCGAAAAGTGCCGGGCCCGGAATTCGTTCAGTCTATGGCTCCCGCCGTGGACGGACTTTCAGAACTTATTGCCCGGGAAATTCTCAGCCTGAACGGCCGGCCCCCCGCAGCAGTGCTCTTGATCGGAGGAGGCAGCCTGACACCGGGGCTGCCGGAGAGTCTGGCCCGGAAGTTGGGCCTTCCCCAGGACCGCGTCGCTGTCCGGTCCGTGGATCATGTGGCAGGATTCGCCAGGATTCCGCCGAGACTCAAGGGGCCGGACGGTGTAACGCCCCTGGGAATCGCCCTGGCTGCCCTGGAACACCCGGTTCAGACCGCCACAGTTCGGGTCGGCAGTGCGGAGGTACACCTGTTCGATTTTCGAGATCTCACGATAGGGGATGCGTTGATTCAAGCGGGTATTCACATCCGTTCTCTATTCGGCCGCCCTGGCGCCGCGTTGACGGTGACCATCGGAGGAGAGAGGCGCGTTGTTCCTGGCTCACCGGGGTCGGGGCCGGAGATCCGGTTGAATGGTTCACCTGCCACGCTGGACTCGCCGGTCACAAGCGGGGATCATATCGAGGTACGACCCGGACAAAACGGGAAAGACGCTCGGTGCCGAATCGAAGATTTGATCCCGCCCCTACAAAGTTTGTCGGTGTACGTGAATGGTGTATCCCAGCCCGTGCCGCCGCGCGTGTTCATGAACGGACACCGGGTCAAACCGGACACCCAAGTGGTAGATCGGGCAATGATCGAGGCGTACATCCCCGAGCAATTGCGGGATGTGCTTGAAGATGTCGGGAGACCCGAAGCGTTCTCCCAGCGAGAGATTCATTTTACATGGAATGGCAGCTCCGTTCAGTACGTTCATCCCAACTGGATCGTGACATTGAACGGGGTGGCGGCCGAACCGGGAACTGTGGTGGCCGCGGGGGATCGGATCGAGATTGTGGAAGCCCCGCCTCCGGTATTGGCGGATTGGCTCGGCACGAACCCGGAACGCAGTCCCGGTAGGCCGGCCCTCACGGTCACCGTCAACGGCCAGTTGGTACGATTGGACGGGGAAGATTATAGGGCGTTCCGGTGCAACGGGCGCCCGGCTGATCCCGGGACGCCGCTTCAAGACGGCGACGACTGGGTGGAGGTCTGGGACGAACAAGTTGGCGAATGGATCATCAGCGACCTGTTTCGAGTGATCGATCCCGAGGGGTTGCGACCTGCCGATGCCCGGTCGTTTCACGTGGAGGTCAATGGTGCCGAAGCGACATTCACCACGCCCCTTCACACCGGGGACAACGTGCGGCTCTACTGGAAATAGGCGTTTCCCCTCGCCGGGGTCCCCCGGTCAAGGGGTCCCCTCTCCCGCGGACACCCGTTCGAGGTTGACAAATTTATTGAAGTTCTTGAGGAATACCATCTCGACTTTACCTGTCGGCCCGTTTCGCTGTTTGGCAATGATGACTTCAATCACATTTTTACGATCCGTATCTGGATCGTAGTAATCCTCGCGATAAAGAAACGCCACGAGGTCAGCATCCTGCTCAATCGATCCCGATTCGCGAATGTCAGACAAAAGAGGCCGTTTGTCTTGGCGCTGTTCTACAGACCTGGATAACTGGGAAAGGGCGATCACCGGTACCTCCAGTTCCCTCGCCAATGCTTTTAAACCCCGGGATATTTCGGAAATCTCCTGTTGGCGATTGTCCGCCCGCCCCCTTCCTTGCATCAACTGCAGGTAGTCCACTACGATTAACCCCAATCCCCGTTCCGCCTTGAGCCGTCGACATTTTGACCGCATCTCCGCAATGGTGATTCCCGGGGTGTCGTCTACATAGATCGGCGCCTCAGATAGATTGGCCACGGCCATCGTGAGTTTCGGCCAATCTTGTTCATCCAGAAAGCCTGTCCGCAGCTTGTGAGCATCGAGATTGGCTTCGGCGGAAAGCATCCGCTGCACCAACTGCTCCTTGGACATTTCCAAACTGAGAATCGCCACGGGCAAACCGTAACGAACCCCGACATTCTGGGCAATGTTCAAAGCGAAGGCCGTCTTCCCCACGCTGGGCCGGGCCGCAACGATGATCAGGTCCGATTTTTGGAACCCAGAGGTCAGGCGGTCCAAGTCGGGAAACCCCGATGGGACGCCGGTGACTTGACCCTTATTGGCATATAGATACTCAATGCGCTCAAAAGCCTGTTCCAGAATATCCCGAATCGGAATGAAGCCGCGGACCACCCGGGACTGGGTGATTTCAAAAATCCGTTGTTCCGCTTCGTCCAGAAGGCCGGCGACATCTTCGGCTGGTTCGTACCCTTTCGCCGCGATTTGGGTCGCCGTACGAATGAGCTGGCGCAACACCGATTTGTCGTGCACCAGGTCGATGTAATGTTCAACATTTCCCGTCGCTGGTACAATATGGGCCAATTCGGCGAGGTAAGAAGCTCCCCCGCATTCATCCAGCTGGCCCGCATCCTGAAGGCGGGCAGTAACGGTAACGAGATCCACAGGGTCCCCGTGGGAGGACACCTCCGCCATCGCCCGAAAAATCTTTTGATGGGCCGAGCGGTAAAAATCCTCAGGTGTCAAGCGCTCCAGAGCCAAGTGAAAGGCGGCCCCGTCCAACAGAGCCGCACCGAGGACCGCTTGTTCCGCTTCAACGCTTTGGGGAGGAACCCGGTCTTGCATGCTGTCGCTCACCGTTCATCCCTCGCCGTTACACGGGAAGCACGCGAACCCGAATATCAGCAGTCACTTCAGGATGAAGCCGAACCCGCACCGTCACTGTGCCCGGGTGGCGAATCGGCTCCTCCAGTTCAATTTTGCGCTTATCCACCTTGAGGCCTTGCACCGCCAGAGCTTCGGCGATTTGCTTCCCGGTGACGGCACCGAAAAGTCGACCGTTTTCGCCAGACTTGGCCGTAATCTCCACGACGAGGCCGCTTAATTTGTCCGCGGTTTCTTTAGCTTGGCGCAGACGTTCGGCCTCCTGCGCTTTTCTATGCTCCACCCGGGTCTGTAAAGCGCGGAGATTCGCTTCCGTCGCCTCCACTGCCAGTTTTCGCGGAAGGAGATAGTTGCGGGCATACCCTTCGGACACGTCTTTGACATCCCCAGCGTTGCCCTGGCCTTTGACGTCTTGCAGAAAAATAACCTTCACCACTGATCCCCCATTCGCCGCTTCCAAAAATTAACGGCCTCTCAAGTGATTTTCAACCGCCCCGAGGTCTCCGAACCAGGTTTCAGCCTCGTGACCGATTTCCTTTGTTTTTGTTAACTTCTCCAGTGCTTTACGATCAATCTCTCCAGGGGAGAGGCCAACCCGACGCGCCAGGATATAAACACTGATCAAAATACCCGACAAAGCGTCGGCGATCAGCCCCTCAGCCCCAGTATGACATGCCCGAAACAGAGCTGACACCTGGTCGAGTAACTCAATCTTTATCCATTCCATCAACTTCACTTGTCGACCGATGTCCACGTCCCGGCGAAAGGTCGCCACGGGTGCCCCTCCCCTCTGAAGCCTTAGATAAAAGGATTCAACATCGCCCCCTGAATTCCTCCTGCATCCGCGAAGGCCGACCAGACACGAGCGCCGCCCCGGCATATCTTGAGTTTCCGCGTACATGCTAGGGGTGTACACGGAGATCCCTGGAAAGGAGCGGGAAATGTGTTCCATGACCTTCTGACACCTTCGCGATATCCAGCAGACTCGATGGGACCTGCGGTCGCCGAGGCACCATCCCCCCGCCCCACTCCTCAACAGGCCGGCCCCTCCTTGACCGTAGCCGAAGTGTTGCTGCAAGAACTATCTTTGTGGGGAGTCGAGCGGATTTATGGTGTGGCCGGAGACGCTGTCCTCGGGTTTTTGGACGCGGTTTCAAAACAGGCGCAGGTTCGCTTCATCCCTGTCAAGCATGAATTCCACGCAGGGATCATGGCCTCGGCCGAGGCCAAACTCACCGGTAAGGTTGGTGTGTGCTTCGCCACCATGGGACCCGGGTTCATGAATCTCCTGAACGGGTTGGCGGACGCGCATTTGGACCGGACACCGGTTGTGGCCATCACCGGCCAGGCTCCGGTCAAGCAAATCGGCGGCGACGAGAATCAAGTCATTGACCAACAGGTCGCCATTCAGCCAATCGCCCGGTATAGTTCACTGATCGTCCATCCCGATGCCGCCGTCGACAGAATGTACAAAGCCCTTCACCTCGCCAGAACCCATGGAGTCGTCACCCATTTGTCGGTCCCATCCGACCTTTTTGAGCAATCACAGGCCCAGCCCCTGCGTCCCCCGGTTCCGTGGATTCACGGTCAGGTGGCCTTTTCTCGGGATTTGCTTGAGCCGGTGCTCGGGGTTATGCGGAGTTGCCGCCGTCCGATGATCGTCGCCGGCGAGGGCGCATGGTCCGCTCGCCCAGATCTTCCCCGGCTCGCACAGCGATGGGGCGGCGGCTTGGTGACGACTCTAGGGGGCAAAGGTATCGTGGATGAAGGATTTCCCTTTCACGTCGGCGGCCTCGGGGAAGGAGGAAGCCCGGAGGTGCCTTGGCTTCTTCAGGAGTCTGATCTCATTCTTCTGATCGGGAGCACCTATTGGCCGGAAGGATTCGTCCCTCGCCAGCCCAGGGTCGTCCAAGTGGACGCGGCCCCCGAGAATCTGGGACAGCGGGTGCAGGTCGAGTACGGAATTGTCGCGGATGCCGGAGCGGTGGTGGCTTTATTGGCCGACGCCCTGTCTGACCATCGGCCGGATCAGGAGTGGATCGACCGCGTCCAGGCAGCTCACCGGCAGTGGAAGGAAACGGTGGAACGGGAAAACGAGTTTGATGGAACCCCCTTGCCACCCCAACGAGTAATGGGGGCACTGTCTACACATATCCCTCCCGATGCGATCATCACTGTGGACACCGGTGATCACACCGTCTGGTTCAACCGAAATTTTCGTTCCCGGGGCCAGACTTTGTTGTATTCCGGGGATTGGAGAACGATGGGCTTTGGCCTACCCGCAGCCTTGGCAGCCAAATTAAGCCAACCTCACCGGCCCGTCGTTGCTGTGGTGGGAGACGGTGGGCTGGCCATGGGTTTGGGGGAGTTGACGACCGCGGTCCAGGAAGGAACCCCCATCACTGTGGTTCTGATGAACAACGGTTCTCTGCAGATGGAAAAAAGCAAGATGATCATGCGCGGATATGGCCAGGCGGGCGTCGACCTGACCAATCCCGATTTCGTCAAAGTCGCCGAAGCCTCGGGATGGCGAGCTGAACGCGTCCGGGATGCCACTCAGTTAGAAAGTGCCCTGGTCGAGTCCCTCGCTGACCCAAAACCCACTCTTCTCGATATACCGGTTCAAGGTGTCGTCCCGCCCCTAACCGGGCAGAAACCCCTTGGCTCATCGTAGAGCCTTGCTCGTACGCATTCCCTGCGAGAAGGGGCGCCCGGATCAGCCCGCACGCCCCTTCTTGTCTGTATGGATCCTGATGCGTTATTCCACCGTGTAAGGCAAAAGCGCAACCTGCCGGGCCCGCTTTACAGCCACAGTCACCTGACGTTGGTGACGAGCACAATTGCCCGAGATCCTCCGCGGGAGAATCTTGCCGCGCTCAGTCATGTATTTCCGCAGCCGGTCGGCATCCTTGTAATCCACCCGATCGATCTTGTCCACGCAAAAATTACATACGCGTCGCCGCTTACCTCCTCGGCCCTTGCGCGCCATCGCAAAACCTCCCTTCTCTTAATTCGTCTTAGCCGTTTCCTCCATTTAGAAGGGGAGATCATCTTCAGAAATGTCGATCCGCGTGGCGTCTCCCTCGAACGGATCATCCATGCCCGTGCTCCGGGTACGGGCCTCCTCCGGCCACCCGCTGCCTGAGGCCGGTGGGGCACTCGGCCCGCCCTCCCGATCACCCGCACGGTCCAGGAAACGAACATTGTCGGCCACCACTTCCGCCACCCGCACGCGTTGCCCTTCGCGATTCTCGTAGCTGCGAATCTGCAATCGGCCCTCCACCGCAGCCAGTCGTCCTTTGCGTAGGTACTGGGCGCAGAGTTCGCCGAGTTTCTGCCAAACCACAATGTTAATAAAATCTGTCTCCCGCTCTCCCATCTGGTTGAGGCGAGGCCGGTCGACAGCCAACGTAAAATGGGCCACCGGTGTCCCTGATGGCGTGTACCGCAACTCCGGATCCTGGGTTAGGCGGCCAATCAGAATGATGCGGTTGAGCATGGGAGATCCCCCCGTGTCACTCGTCCTCGCGTACGACGATGTACCGGAGCACTGGTTCGGAGATGCGGAGCACTCTCTCCAACTCCTTCGGCACTTCGGTATCCGACGCGAACTTCATGAGCACATAATATCCTTCCCGGTGGCCTTCAATCTCGTAAGCCATGCGGCGTTTGCCCCAGGTATTGACTTCCTGGAGTTCCCCCCCGGCCGCGGTGACCACCTCAGCAAGCCGCTTGACCTGGTCCGCTGTCACTTCTTCCTCCAAGTCAGGGCGAAGGATATACAGTGTCTCGTAGTTACGCATAGTCAGTCACCTCCTTGTGGACAATGGCCCCCGTGGGAGCAAGGAGGATTGGGCGAATCAAGCCGCCACAAAAACCCTCTGATGATCTAGTCTACCACGTCAGACACACGGTCGCAACCGCCGGGGTTTTCTTTTTCTAACACAACCTGTGGATCGGATCTTTCAGACATTGAAGCGAAAATGCATCACATCTCCGTCCTGAACCACGTAATCTTTCCCCTCCAGCCGAAGGAGACCCTGTTCCCGGGCCGCCACTGTGGACCCGGCTCGGACGAGGTCCTCGTAGGAAACGACCTCTGCTCGAATAAACCCGCGTTCAAAGTCGGAATGGATCACGCCCGCCGCTTGGGGCGCTTTTGTCCCTTTCACGATGGTCCAGGCTTTCACTTCTTTTTCTCCAGCGGTAAAATACGTGATCAACCCCAACAGCTTATACGCCGCCCGAGTGATGCGGTCAAGGCCGGACTCTTGTAATCCCGCCTCGGCGAGGAAAAGATCCCGGTCTTCACCTTCAAGTTCCGCGATCTCAGCTTCTAGCCGAGCACTGACGGGAATCACCTCCGCCCCTTCCACCCGGGCGCGCCGGCGCACTTCCTGGACCATGGGATGCTCCCAGGCCGTGGCCACATCCCGTTCATGCACATTGGCGACATAAAGGACGGGTTTAGCCGTTAGGAGATGAAGATCGCTCAAAAACTTGTTTTCTTCCTCAGACCAGGCTTGTCCCCGGACGCCTTTTCCCTCTTCCAGGAGGCGCTGAATTCTTTCAAGTAGCGCCAACTCCCAATCATACCGTTTATCACCGCTTTTCCTCAATCGCCGAGTTTTCTCGATCCGGCGTTCAACCGTCTCCAGGTCGGCCAAATTGAGTTCAACATTGATCGTCTCGATATCGTCAACGGGGGAAACGCGGCCGGCGACATGGGTGATGTCCGGGTCTTCAAAACACCGGACGACATGGACAATGGCGTCAACCTCTCGGATATGAGAGAGAAACTGGTTTCCAAGGCCTTCCCCATGGCTGGCCCCTTTCACGAGCCCCGCAATATCGACAAATTCAAAAACCGCAGGCACAACTCTGCCCGGATGGAACAACTCCGCCAGGCGCACCAGGCGTTCATCGGGAACCTGGACCACCCCGACGTTGGGATCGATCGTACAGAATGGATAGTTCGCCGTTTCTGCGCCAGCGCGGGTGATGGCGTTGAACAACGTTGATTTGCCTACGTTCGGTAAACCCACAATTCCTGCTTGTAATGGCATCTTTACGCTTCCGGCCGCTCTCCGGCCGGCCCCCTTTCTCAGACCCATGGTAATGAGCGTATCCGTCCAACTTGGCCGGGGCGTTCTGGTCAATAAGCCCCAAGGGCCGACTCCGCTCGGATCAGTCAGTCTCCGGTTTTCGCACTCAAACCCGGCCCACCTGGGCTGTCGAGTTGTTCCGTGCGAATCACGCGTTTCAGGTTTCGCTCAAACTTCGCTCGGGGCAACAAAACGCTTCTCCCGCAGTGTACACATTTGATCCGGATGTCCATCCCCATGCGGATAATGGTCCAGGCGTTTGTTCCACAGGGGTGGGTCCGTCTCATTTCAACGACATCGCCGAGCTGATACTTCTTTTCCATGGTCCCTGCACCCCTCCGGCACCTCGGCATCCGCTTCGTATTCAGTCTACTGTTTCTAGGCTTCCCTGTCCATGGGAAGTGGACCCCATAGTTACCCGCCAAAAGGTGAGGGCGAGCCCAATAGGGTGAACCATACGCTATTTTTCACCCACGGAAGGAGGGCTGCAAACTCCGGGTTACGAGTGAGACGAAAGGCTATCCGCCATAGGCCGTAGTAGATCCCCGTATAGCCCGCAAGAGAAAGGAGAGCGCCAATCAGATTAGGATGGATGACACCCGATCGCGGACGCTCAATGGCCCCAAGTGCGACGTGAATGGCGGAAACAATCAGAAGCGCGGCAAGGAAGATGGTCAGCCCACCGGCGATGAAGGTTGCGCTTTCACGCAAAGACGGGAGGGTGTTTGCGGCAGTTCGGGAGCCTGCCGGCCAGGCGGTGCCCGGAATCGCAGTGAGATTTGCCGCCCATGTTCCGATGGCCTCGACGGTGCGCCGATCGAGGTGAAGCCACGTCCAACCTCCGGTGACGAGCAAAGCGGCCGTAGAGGCCATCTCCAGAAGGATGCGCTTGGTACTAACCCCCAGCCCACGCATTGTCACCCATGCCATAGCAATCCACAGAGGCGCGTCCATCCAAGTCCCCCCGACATTCCCAGTCGTCCTATGTATATTCCCCGCGCCGCGAACCGTATACTGAGATGAATATATTTTCCGGAGGTTCTCTTATGAGGTTCCTTCGCCAGGATGAACATCTGCCGCGTTATCCTATCCGCGTGGCCTACAATGATCCAAACGCCGCTGGAGTTCTGGCCCAAGGAGTGTGGGATACGGTTCGCCTAAAGGCCCGGGACAGCAATGTGGCCATTATTTGCGTGGGCACCGACCGCTCCACCGGCGACGCATTGGGGCCTCTGGTGGGAAGCCGGCTTGTCGAGACGCTGCAATCCACCGAGATCCAAATCTTCGGTACGTTGGACGAGCCCGTTCACGCCGTAAACTTGACCGAAACCCTCACGAGACTGGACCGCATGTCACCGGCTCCCTTTGTCATCGCGGTAGACGCCTGCCTGGGGCAGGTCAACAGCATTGGTCAGATCTCTCTTCATGACGGTCCCCTTCGTCCCGGAGCGGGAGTGAACAAGCAACTTCCTCCAGTGGGGGACATCCATATCACCGGCATCGTGAATGTCGGGGGCTACTTGGAATATTTCGTCCTTCAGAATACCCGCCTTCAGCTTGTATTTCGCATGGCCCGTATCATCGCTGACGGGCTCGCAGAAGGGTTGGATCGCCGTCTCCGGGCGGGAGGCGAGGTTCTGCCGTTTCCCGTGCGCCGCCCCGCCCCGGGTGGGCCTTAAAAAACCAACCCCGGTCAATGTAAGGTCAGGGTGCGGGGCAGAGGACAGTCAGAGAACCGGGCCACACCATCGCCTCCATCGTTTCTTGGGGCAATACTTCCCCATCTGCGTGAACCGGCCATGGTGTCGCCGGATGAATGCAGATCCGTTTTCCCCGGTGAAGGTGAACAGACGGGTGACCGACATGTTTCCCGGTGAATACCTTCGGAAAGATCAAGCAGAACTCTGGTTTTGAGAGGCCATCCACCACACATAGATCCAGTTCGCCGTCTTCCATGGTCGCGTGGGGCAGGATGCGCATCCCGCCGGCGTAGGTCGATCCGTTTCCCAACGCCACCAGCCAGGCTGAGCGATAGGTGTAAAGGGCCCCGTCCACTTCAATATCCACCCGCTGGGGCCTGAAGAACAGTAACTGAATAGCAACACCCACCACGTATCCGAAAGGTCCCCATCGCTTCAGCCACACCGAGTTGTTCACATGCCGCGCCACCCAGGCATCAAAGCCCGTGCCAGCAATGTTAATAAAAACGCCGTTTTGTGTTTGCACGAGGTCAACTTGACGTTTGATGGCACCTTGGAGTTGTCGGATAGCCCGCAATCCTTTTTTGATCCCAAAATAGCGTGCCAGATCATTTCCGGTACCCGCCGGGAGAATTCCGAGGGCAATGGAGCTTCCAGCCAGGCCTTGAATCACTTCATGGATCGTTCCATCGCCTCCAACGGCCACGACAACGTCCGCCGCCCGGTCTTCTACCGTTTTCTTCGCAATCCATGCGGCATCTCCGGGGGATTTCGTATGATACACGTCCCAATGCTTGCCGAGCGTTGCCAGATGACGATAATAACGATTCCAACGGCGAGCGGCCTTTCCTTTACCAGCAACGGGATTAACAACAAACAACCATCTTTCCATGACCATTTACGACCTTTCTTCAAGCGGCCGCAAAGCAGAGGATACTGGCGGCTCGGAGGCACCACTAAACTGGATGGCTTCAGCCAGGACTCGTTTTTCTTCTTCACTGAGGGGATAGGTCGAGGTGCCATTTTGGACCGGTTTTGCGTAGATCCTCGATTCATCTCGGCCGTAGATACTCGATAAAATGACGCCGTTGCCACTGCCGTCGAGCCAGGCAGCGGAGAAACTCAGGTCACTGCCGAAATCGGAAAACGCGTTGTAGCGGACGACCCGGGCAGTGCGTAATGTTGCCCGGAGACTTTTTTCCAAGTAGTCGATTCGTGCTTCAAGACGGCGTACTTCTTCGCTCAGTTGTTGTATCCGCTCTAAGGTTTGTGGCAGCAGCTTTTCCACGTCTGTCCCCGAGCGGCCCACCCATTGCCGATAGCGCTTCTGAGTCTTGCGGAGTCCAGCCCCCTGGATAAGGACGGTCAGCCACAGCAAGACAACCAGAATGCCGATGGCGGCAACCCAATACCATAGGGGAATGGCTGCAATCGAGGAATACATGGTTCTGCCTCCTTTAAGTGTTCCCGCATTTATGCGCCTAAAACCAGGATCAGAATTGCTCGAATCAATGCTGCTACAAGCAGCGCTGGCAATAGATTGCCCACCCGAATCGCCGTGATTCGCAGGAGGTTGACACCGATGCCAAGGATCATCAAGCCCCCCGCCGCATTGATCATGCTCAAGATCGGCGGTTGAAGCCATTGATGGAGCCATCCTGCAAGGAGAGCGATGGCTCCTTGATAGACAAAAACGGGCAGGGCAGCAAGAACCACTCCAGGCCCCATGGTGGACGTAAACAGAATGGATGAAACGCCGTCCAAAAGGGATTTAGTAAAGAGAATATCATGTCTATCTTCCAGGCCACTTTGCAGGCCGCCGAGAATGGACATGGCCCCAACGCAGAAGACCAGGGTAGCCGTGAGAAAGGCTTGACCCGCCTGTCCCCGGCCGCGCAGCCATGTCCACTTCTTTTCTGCGCTTCGACCCGCACGTTCAAGAAACCCTTCGATGTTGAGCCATTCGCCCAAGGCGCCGCCGACAACCAAACTGACGATGACAATCAGAAAATCGTATTGATGACCTGGACCGTTGACGTTGTTCAGGGTCATCGAGATCCCCATGACCATGACGGCTAGCCCAATCCCCTGTTGCATGAGCGTCCGGATTCTTTCCGGAATGCCGTGAAATAAAAGTCCGAGTAACGTTCCAATGATGATGGCAGCCACATTCACGAGTGTGCCTTCAAGTACCACGATCTGGCCGGCTGTGTTCCGTGTGGGTGGAACCCTGCAAAACGGCCTTCCCCCCTTTCAACGGTGTTCGATTGGACGCCGCCATTTCAGCGCAAAGTGCAAAAACAGTCCTGCGCCATTCCCGCAGGACTCTGGTCATCCATCCCGGAGAAAGTCTGCCAGTTCTCGGATCGCAGCTACGCACTCCCGGATGTCGTTTTCCGTGTTAAACCAGCTGACGCTCACCCGCACTAGCCCTTCGTCCAGTGTCCCCGCAACCTGGTGAGCCAGGGGGGAACAGTGAAGTCCGGAGCGGACGGCGATTTCGTATTGGTCCGACAGAAGAACAGCCAATTCTGTACTATCCACTCCCCGCAACGAGAAAGCAAGCAGGTCGGCTCGGGGCTCACCCCGGCCGGGGCCGGTGAATTTGATGCCCGGGAGGGATTCAAGACCTTCCCGGAGAGACTGGATAAGGGCCTGGTTGTGTTGCCCAATGGCACTGGGCCCAATTTGGCTGACAAACTCTGCCCCCACCGCAAGGCCCGCCAACCCCGGCGTATTGAGGGTGCCGCTTTCGTATCGGATCGGCCGCTCCAACGGCTGATCGGGTTCTTCAGAGTGGCTCCCGGTCCCTCCATACAAAAACGGCTCAAGTTCCAGACCCGGGCGGATATAAAGGGCTCCAGTCCCCTGGGGACCGAATAGCCCCTTATGCCCCGGAACTGCCAGCAGGTCAATTTCAGAACGGGTTACATCAATGGGGAAGCTCCCCGCCGTTTGGGCGGCGTCCACCAAACAAAAGGCACCGTTCGCGTGGGCGATCTCTGTCATGGCATCGATGTCCACAAGCGTGCCGAGTACATTGGACGCGTGGGTCACCGCGAGCAGACGAGTATCGGAGCGAAAAGCCGCACGTACTTCTTCGGGCGCAATGCCGTTCTCCGTGCTTTGTACATAAGTCACTTCGATCCAACCCCGCCGGCGCAAAGCCTCCAGGGGTCGGCGCACCGAATTGTGTTCCAGCATGGTGGTGACGACGTGGTCCCCCGGCTTTAACAAGCCAAATATAGCCATGTTGAGGGCCTCAGTCGCATTATGGGTAAAGATGAGGTCCTCGGGGTTGCGCACCCCGAAAAGCGTCGCCACGGCACTGCGGGCTCGGGCTACAACCCTTGCTGCTTGCATCGCCATTTTGTGGGTGCCTCGGCCCGGGTTTGCGCCGTTGTTGGCAACCATTTCTTTCACCGCTTCCGCAACACCAGGCGGTTTGGGCCAAGTAGATGCGGCGTTATCGAGGTAGATCATGCCCCAGCCTCCCCTTGGAGCCATGCGGCCCGTGGATACACCCGTCACTCCGCGCCGGGCGCCAGGAGCGCCAAAAGCCGCTGAAGGTCATCATTCGAGTAGTATTCGATTTCGATTTTTCCTCGTTTCTTCCCCTGATATATTTTCACACCTGTCCCCAGCGAAACCCGAAGAACTTCTTCATAATGGCGCAGGGTCGGGTTTTCCCGGGGAACCGGTTTTCGTGTTTCACGTGAAACAAACGAGTTGAGCCGATGAACGAGGTGCTCAACCGCCCTCACACTTAAATCTTCTTCAACAATGCGCTCCGCCAGCTTGGTTTGTTGATCAGGATCATTCAGGGCCAACAGCGCCCGGGCGTGACCCATTGTCAGTGTTCCACGTGAAACACTCTCCCGCACCTCACTGGGCAAATTCAACAAACGCAACATGTTTGCCACGTGGGATCGACTTTGCCCGACTCGTTCAGCGACCATCTCCTGAGTCATCGAGAACTCCCTCATCAACGTTGCATAGGCTTCCGCCACTTCAATGGGATTGAGATCCTCCCGCTGAAGATTCTCGATCAACGCGATCTCCATAACCTCTCGATCAGAAAGGTTGCGCACAACAACGGGAACTTCCGCCAATCCGGCACGCTCCGCCGCCCGAAATCGCCGCTCACCGGCGACAATCTCATATCCACTCAGCGCCTGTCGAACCACCAGGGGTTGCAGAATTCCATACTCCCGCACAGACTCCACCAGTTCCGCCAGCTTTTCCTCGGCAAAATCCCGCCGCGGCTGGTACGGATTCGGCCTAAGCTCCTCAAGGGGAACACTGGACACCGGGTCATCAGGAGTCACATTGATCTGCGGGATTAGTGCGCCCAGCCCTTTACCCAAAGATGGTCCCTTACCCTTGGCCATGAGACACCACTTCCCTAGCCAAATCCATGTAAACCTCCGCCCCCCGAGATCGCGGGTCGTATTCAATGACAGGCATACCGTGGCTCGGGGCTTCGCTCAAACGGACATTCCGAGGAATAATCGTCTTGTAGACTTTTTCACGAAAATATTTTTTTACATCCTCCACCACCTGCACCCCTAAATTTGTCCGGGCGTCAAACATCGTCAATAAAACCCCTTCCACCTGCAAGCGGCTGTTGAGGTGTTTCTGCACCAAACGAATGGTATTCAACAGTTGGCTGAGTCCTTCCAACGCATAGTACTCGCATTGAATGGGGATCAAAACCGAATCCGCCGCAGTGAGTGCGTTTACCGTCAATAAGCCGAGGGAAGGAGGACAATCAATCAGGATATAGTCGAAACTCCCGCGTAAACTTTGGATCGCACGCCGCAGCCGCACCTCCCGGGACATAATGGGCACGAGCTCGATTTCCGCCCCTGCCAACTGAATCGTCGCTGGAATGATCGACAGATTCTCTGTCCGGGTTGGCAGAATCGCATCCACCGCACTCACATCGTTAATCACCACATCGTAGATGCAGTGTTTAACATCCGCTTTATTGATGCCTATCCCGCTCGTGGTGTTGCCCTGGGGATCGATATCAATCAACAACACCCGCCGACCGAGGCTCGCCAAGGCCGCTCCGAGATTGACCGATGTGGTCGTCTTCCCCACTCCGCCCTTCTGGTTGGTCACAGCAATGACCCTTGCCAACGGAACCACCTCAATCCCTTCTCCTCGCTCATCTATGGCGACCTTTCCTCCGTTCGTCCATCCGCCTTTCTCCTGCTCCACTTTTTCGAGTTCCAGTCCTTGCCTCATCCTTTTACTCAACCGCCCTGTTTTGTCGACCGCTTGGGCACCCGAATGATGAACTCATAAAACTCCTCACCATCCTCTTCTTTCGCCTCGACAGGTACCCCGGACTTCTGAATCATGTCGATGGATTGACGAATCGTGTTCAGAGCGATCCGCACATCTTTTGAAATCCCCGTCCTGCGGCTCCGGGGCTTTCTCACCCGCGCTTCCAACAACTGTTTGATCCTCGCCTCGGTCTGTTTGACACTCCACTCATTCGAAACGATCTCGCTCAACACTTTCACTTGTGTCTCCCCATCGGAGAGGGCCAATAAAGCCCGAGCATGACGTTCGGAGATTGTTCGGTCCATAAGTGCCGCTTGGACCGCCTCAGGAAGTTGCAACAACCGCAACTTGTTCGCGATCGTGGACTGCCCGCGGCCAAGACGCTGGGCCAAACTTTCTTGGGTCAACCCGTGCAGTTCCATCAACTGCCGATACGCCCACGCTTCTTCCACCGGCGAAAGGCTCTCCCGCTGCAAATTCTCAATCAACGCGGCCGTCGCCGCCTGGGAATCGGACATCGCCCTCACAATGGCCGGCACGGTGATCATGCCAATGCGCTTCGCAGCCCGTAACCGCCGTTCTCCAGCAATCAGCTCGTACTTTCCATCCTTCTCACGCACTACTAGCGGCTGAATCATCCCGTGGGTCCGAATCGTTCGGCTCAGTTCCTCCAGCCCTTGTTCATCGAATGCCACCCGCGGCTGGTACGGGCTCGGTACAATGAGTTCGATGGCAATCTCCCGCACCTGCTCCCCCGCTTCCTTACCGTCGGGCTCCCGTTCGCCTGCGTGGAAAAAACGGATCCACGGGTCTTTTCCCATGTGACCTCCCACCTTTACCCCGACCTAACCTCCTACCCCATTTCATTTCGCCATCGATAGGATCGACTCCTGCAACGTCCCTACGTGAGAGGACGCTTTTCCGGAACCCCCGGACGCCGGGGGTACTCTTTTGGCGTTGCAGAGATTTTGCGTACAATCACCACGCTTCTGCCCCCCATCCCGTGAGGCAGTTCATACATGTGCACCGCCTCCACTTCCCCGCCGAGACGACGAATTGCACCCCGGGCCCCTTCCAGTTCCTCCTTGACATCCGGACCTTTCCAGGCCACAGCCACGCCGCCCACCCGAACGAAAGGCAGCAGCAGCTCTGCCAACACCGACATCTCCGCCACCGCCCTAGCCGTCACTATATCGAAACTTTCCCTCCAGCCTGGGCGCCGCCCATACTCCTCAGCCCGCCCGTGAACCACCCGAACCCTGGTCAAACCCAATTCCCCGCACACCTCTTCTAAAAACCATACACGTTTTCGCAACGCATCTAATAAAGATACCGAAAAATCCGGACGTGCTAATGCCAACACTAAACCGGGAAAACCCGCCCCAGTCCCGACATCGACGAGAGAACCGGCCTGAGGCACCTCCGGCAAGCCCAGGACCACCAAACTATCATAAAAATGCTTCCAGTATACTCCCTCCGCGTCGGTCACCGCGGTCAAATTCACTTCCCGGTTCCGCTCCACCAGCCGCCGATCATAAACCTCCAACCCACGCCAAACCTCGGTCTCCAGCATAACTCCCTGCGCTTCCAGCGCTTCTCGTACCTGCCGTACGAGTTCCCCCCTGGAACCATCGGCCATCGCTTTATCTCCCTTTCGCCTGGGCCCTGTTTTGCCCCTCAAGATACACCAGTAAAATCGCGATGTCCGCCGGGCTCACCCCTGAGATTCGGGAAGCCTGGCCGACCGAGCGAGGCTGGACAAGACTCAATTTTTCCCGCCCTTCATGGGACAGTCCCCGAACCTTCCCATAATCCAGACCTTCTGGAATACGCTTTTCCTCCATCCTTCGCATATGCTCCACAGTTTGTTGCTCTTTCGCCATGTACCCCGCATATTTCACCGCAATCTCTACTTGTTCCACCACCTCCGGGTCCAACGCCTCCCGAGGCGGAGCCACCGCCTGAACCAAGGAATAGTCCAATTCTGGCCGCCGCAACAACTGATCGAGCGCCACCGACCCGGACACCGGTGCCGATCCTCGTTCTCGCAACAAAGGCTCCACATCCTCACCCCGAACCCGGGTGCCGCTCAGCCGATCCAACTCTTTTTCAATCCGCTCCCGTTTTTTCATCAGGCGCTCGTATTCCCTCTCGGGCACAAGACCCAATCGGTATCCTTTCTCCATCAGCCGCAAATCCGCATTGTCATGGCGTAACAACAAACGATGTTCTGCCCTGGACGTCAACAAACGGTAAGGCTCGTTGGTCCCTTTGGTCACCAAATCGTCGATCATCACCCCAATGTAACCCTCCGCCCGGCTCAACACCAAGGGTTCACGAGCGAGGACCTTCAGAGCCGCATTAATTCCGGCGACAATCCCTTGCCCTGCCGCCTCCTCATAACCCGAGGTCCCGTTGATCTGACCGGCGGTGAATAGCCCCGGCACCGCCTTCGTCTCCAACGTCGGCCACAACTGAGTGGGTACCAACGCGTCATACTCGATGGCATACCCCGGCCGCAAGATCTCCGCGTTCTCCAATCCCCGGATGGTGTGCAACATCTCCACCTGAATGTCCTCCGGCAAACTGGTGGACATTCCTTGGACGTACCATTCCGCCGTGAAAAGCCCCTCCGGCTCCAAAAACACTTGGTGTGCCGGACGATCGCTAAACCGCACCACCTTGTCTTCAATGGAAGGACAGTAGCGAGGCCCCCGGCCCTTGATTTCACCGGAATACATGGGTGCACGATCCAGGTTGTCCATGATAATTGCATGGGTCCGTTCGTTCGTGTAGGTTAGCCAACAGGGCACTTGCGGCCGCCTCGGCAATCGGTCTTCATGAGAAAAATGCAGCCACTGGTCGTCTCCAGGTTGTACCATCAATTTGGTGAAATCAATGGAACGCCGGTTCACCCGAGGCGGCGTCCCCGTTTTGAACCGCACCAACTGGAACCCCAAGTCTCTCAGATTGTCGCTCAACGCCAAAGCAGGCATCTGACCCGCAGGTCCACTGCTGTAACTGACATCCCCGATGATCACCCGGCCCCGAAGATACGTTCCGGTCGTCAGCACCACTGCCTGGGCCAGGTACTCCGCTCCGGTATTCGTCCGGACCCCCACTGCGCGACCGCCCCGTACCAAGATCTCTTCAACCAAACCTTGGCGCAAAGTCAGACCAGGAGTATATTCCAAGACCTCTTTCATGCGTCGTCCATACAGCACCTTATCCGCTTGAGCCCGGAGCGCACGAACCGCGGGCCCCTTTCCAGTATTCAGCATCCGCATCTGAATATGGGTTCGGTCCGCGTTGCGCGCCATCTCTCCCCCCAGCGCATCGATCTCCCGCACCACAATCCCCTTGGCCGGCCCGCCTACCGAAGGATTGCACGGCATATATGCCACCGCATCCAAGTTAATCGTCAGCAACAAAGTCCGGCACCCGAGCCTCGCCGCCGCTAACGCCGCCTCAGATCCGGCGTGCCCGGCACCCACCACCACCACGTCGTACTCCCCGGCCCGATACCGCACGTTCCTCCCTCACTTCCCTAGACAAAATTGCGAAAAAATCCGATTCAACAGCTCTTCCCCCGCTCGCTCTCCGAGGATATCTCCCAGATGCTCCCATGCCGCCCGCAAATCCACGGCTGCCACGTCGACGGTCCAGCCTTCGGAAACGGCCCTTTCCGCCGCATCCAGATCTTCCCGGGCCTCCTTTAGAAGAGCCATATGCCGCATATTCGTGACCATGCACGAAGAAGCCGAAACACCCTCGCCCCCCAGCACCACCCGAGCCATTCGATCGGCAAGCTCTTGTACTCCGTCCCCGGTTCGGGCAGATACTCGCACAATCCTGTGCTGAGGCAGCTCCTCAAGACGTCCGTCGCCTGTTATCCGTTGTGGAAGATCGATTTTGTTCACGACCAATAAAAATGGACGGTCCTTGATTCTTTCCAACAATTCCAGATCCTCTTTTTCCAACGGAGAACTGCCGTCCAGCACACATAAGACAAGATCTGCCTCTTCCACCCATTTCAGGCTTCTCTCCACCCCGATGCGCTCCACCTCGTCCTCGGTAGTGCGAATCCCCGCTGTATCCAGTATCTGAAACGCCACACCGCGAACGTGAATCCACTCATCCACCACATCCCGGGTGGTACCAGGGATGGCCGTCACAATCGCCCGCTCCCGACCAGCCAGCGCATTCAACAGCGACGATTTTCCAACGTTCGGACGTCCGACAATGGCGGTGCGCACTCCCTCGCGCACCAACCTTCCAACCCGGGATGACGCAAGTAATTCATCAATCTGTTCCCGAACTTGATCCACAGCCTCCCGAATTTGTTCGATGGTCACGTCCTCCACGTCGTGTTCGGGATAGTCGATGGTCACTTCAATTTGGGCCATCACATCTAATAAGATCTCCCTCATTTGTTTCACCCGGGCGGACAATCCACCCTTCAACTGTTCTAACGCCAGTCGGCGGGCGGCGTCGGTTTTCGAGCGAATTAAATCGATCACCGCTTCCGCTTGACTGAGATCCAACCGGCCGTTGAGAAATGCCCGCTTCGTGAATTCTCCAGGTTCTGCCGGTCGGGCCCCGGCCCGAACGACAGCATTGAGCACCCTGCCCACCACCGCCGAACCGCCGTGCGTGTGGATTTCAACAACATCTTCTCCGGTATAACTTCTGGGTGCCTGCATCCGCACCACGAGCACCTCATCCAGGACCTCTGCGGTATCGGGATCCACCACTGCACCATAGACCATCCGGTGGCTCGGTGCATCTTTTAATGACTGGCGACCCCGAAAAATCTGCTCCACCACCTGGACACACCCAGGACCACTGACGCGAATCACGGCGATGCCCGCCTCTCCCGGCGCCGTACCAACCGCTGCAATCACATCTTCCGCAACCGTTGCCATGCCGATCACCTCCGCAAACAAAACGAGGCGACCGTCTTCGGACAGTCCGCCCCGCCAAGCCACCGCACCCTTCTCTCATTCACGAAGACCTTCAACGCACCTGTTTCTCTACGCTTGTTCGGGTATGCTTGGTAAAAAAGTAATACTGAATAATCGTCAACAAGTTCGTATACACCCAGTACAAAGACAAGGCCGACGGCAATGAGACAGCGATGAAAAGGATCATCAGGGGCATCATCACGAGGATCATCTGCTGCTGCTTGTCGTTCGTCGTCAGCATCATCTTTGACTGAATATAAGTTGTGACCGCCGCGAGGATGGGGAGGATAAAATAGTGGTCAGGTTGCCCAAGCGGCCATATCCCGAGAAACTGGTGTGCCTGAAGCATGGCGTTCGAACGGATCGCTTGGTACAATGCCCACAGAATCGGCAATTGGATCAAGGTCGGGAGGCACCCCGACAACGGGTTCACCCCGGTTTGCTGAAACAATTTCACCATTTCTTCGTTTAGCTTTTGCTTGTTATCCCCATACTTCTCCCTGAGCTTCTGGAGTTGCGGCTGCATCTCCTGCATAACTTTGGAATATTTCATCTGACGCAGCCACAGGGGCAGTGTAATCAACCGGATCAGGATCGTCACCACGAGAATCGCGATACCATAATCGTGTGTCCACCGGGCGAACAGATCAATACCGTCCGAAAACCAACCGACAAAAGCCCCCCACCACGTCGCACGATCCACCGGGGCCACCGTTGTCGGAGCGACGGAACAACCGGTCAAGACCAAAAGCCCCATCGCCGCCCCAAACAGCAACTTCAGCCGCTTACCCAACCAACATCCTCCTTTTATGCCTCGCCGTTTTCTTTCGGCGGCACTGGGTCGTATCCACCGGGATGCCAAGGACCGCACTTCAGCAACCGCTTCGCGGCGAGCAACGATCCTTTTCCCAATCCGTGAATCGTAATCGCCTGGACTGCATACTCGGAACAAGTGGGATAAAACCGGCAACTCGGAGGCGTAAGGGGCGAGATCAATCGCTGATATCCTCGTAAGGGTAAGATAGCCAGCCGGCGCACCACCCTCACCCCTTTTTGGAAGAACGACCTTTGCGCGGTGCCGGACTCCTTCGATTCCCCCGTTGCCCGCCGCGGCGTACCGCCTTCTCCACCAAGTCGGACACGCCCCGGTAAAGCTGCTCGAAGGAAGCGGCGTCGCACCCGGGCCTGGCGATGACCACCAGATCCCACCCTGCGGGTAACCGTTCCCCTTGGCCCCGGACGGCTTCCCTCAGCCGTCGCTTCACCTTGTTTCTCACCACGGCTCCGCCAACCTTTTTGCTCACCGAGAACCCCGCTCGCCACGGTCCACCGTCACCTCGGTTCCACACGTATACCACAATCTCTCGATTGGCAACCGATACCCCTTTTTGAAAGACGCGTCGAAACTCCTCTCGACTCCGCAGCCGGTTTTCCGCACGCATACTGACCCCTATCTTTCATCCTCTAGTATAGCGATCCCCGCGCCTCCGTAAACCGCCCTTGCGGAGCGACATCCTATGAAGAAAAAGGCCACTTCTTCGTGGCCTCAAGCAGATAGCACCTTTCTCCCTTTCTTCCGGCGTGCGCGAAGAACTTTCCGCCCGCTGCCTGTACTCATCCGCTTCCGAAAGCCGTGCACCTTCTTCCGGTGCCGCCGATTCGGCTGGTATGTCGGTTTCACCCTTACACCTCCATCTACAGGCATATCCGTCCATTCTCCGCCATTTTACCTTCGCCCCCAACCTCTGTCAACCGAAAGACGCATCGCTTCTTTCGACAAAATCCGCGCACAAACTTATCCACAATCCACAGCCTGTGGCTCTCCGCCTGTGACAAACGTGGATAACCGCCCGGATCTGCCCATCACCATCTTTTGGCCCCGGCCATTCCATCTGCTATCATGGGAATACTCACATGTGGACAATCCCGCTCGTTCTCTGCAGTTATACACACCTGTGGATAACTGTGTGGACAGCCCGTCCACAATGTGGATAACACTTGGTCGCTATCCACAAAACCTTCGGCGCCGTTGCCGTTTGCCCTCATTCCACAGGAACTGGGAGGGCATCCTTTTGCCGTTTTTCTGTGGATAACTGGCACTCTTCCTGTGACTAACGTTACCGCACCCGTGTAAGGAGGCACTTTTTTATGGATCCCCGCGCGGTCGAACTTTGGGAGCAATCCCTCTCCATACTCCGCACCCAGATCAGTCCAAACACCTTTGAAACGTGGCTCTTAAAGGCATCCCCGGTTACCCTGGATGCCAACACCCTGGTGGTTCGAGTTCCCAATATGCTGGCCCGGGACTGGCTCGAACGCCACTATACGCCTCTGGTGCAGGAAGCACTCTACACGATTCGCCGCGAGCCTTTGTACGTTCGATTTGTCCTGCCGGACTCGGTGCCCTACGAACAACCGGCCTCCCAGGCGACTTCTGCTTCCCCGGCGCCGATGAGGACTCATGACGACTTTCCACCACCCCAACTGAGCAGTAAATACACATTTGAAAGCTTTGTCGTCGGGGAGAATAATCGATTCGCTCACGCCGCCTGTCTCGCCGTGGCAGAAGCTCCTTCCCTTTCTTATAACCCTTTGTTTATCTACGGTGGGGTGGGTCTTGGCAAGACGCACCTCATGCAGGCAATCGGGCATTACGTGTTGAAACATCATCCCGAAAAGCGCGTGGTGTACATATCCACGGAACAGTTTACGAACGAATTCATCAACGCCATTCTTTATAAAACCGTTCCCGATTTTCGCAATCGTTATCGCTCCGTCGACATTCTCCTTGTGGACGACGTTCAATTTCTCGCCGGCAAGGAACAAACTCAGGAGGAATTTTTCCACACATTTAATACACTGCACCTCGAGGGAAAGCAGATTGTCCTCTCGAGCGACAGACCTCCAAAGGAAATCCCTACCCTGGAGGACCGCTTGCGCTCCCGCTTTGAGTCGGGACTCATTACAGACATCCAACCCCCCGATTTTGAAACCCGGGTGGCGATTTTGCGCAAGAAAGCCAAAGCGGAAGGTCTGGATATCGGCGAGGACGTGATTTCGTTCATTGCTTCCAAAGTCAACACGAACATTCGGGAGCTAGAAGGAGCACTCATTCGCATCGTCGCCTACTCATCGGTGGTCAACCAAGACATGAATCCTGAATTGGCGGCTGAGGCCTTAAAGGACATCATCAATGCTGACCGCAAACAAACCATCACCGTCTCCGACATTCAAAAGGCGGTGGCCGAACAATTTTCTTTGCGCGTCGAGGATCTGAAGGCTAAGAAGCGCACGAAGTCGGTCGCTTTCCCCAGACAGATCGCCATGTATCTCGCCCGGGAAATGACCTCTTTATCCCTGCCACGAATTGGCATGGAGTTTGGGGGCCGCGACCACACCACGGTGATGCACGCCCACGAAAAAATCATTCGGGCCCAAGCGGAAGACCCTGATCTCGCCGAGTTGATCCAACATCTGAAAAACCGCTTGCTTCATGCGTAGAGTCATACACAGTGAGGACCTTAATGGAGCATGTTATCCACAGCCTCATCCACAAGAAAATCAGCGCAGCTGCAGCTTTCATTGGACTTGTCCACAATTTACCTGCACTGATTATGACGATGAATTTTATGTTTTTATCCTCTTACTCCTACCGTATGTAAACGCTAAGCCTTTTAGACCGCATCCAAGGAGGTTTTTCTCTTGCGAATCCACATTCACCAACAACGTCTAGGTGCTGCTTTGCAACAAGTGCAACGCGCAGTTTCCGCTCATTCCACCATGCCGATTCTCGGGGGCATCAAGCTGACTGCCGACGTGGACGGGCTTCGTTTGATGGCCACCAACCACGAAATCGCAGTCGAGACTTACCTCGCCGCGGACTCGGATGAAACCCTGTCCATCGAGGCGCCCGGATCAATCGTTTTGCCCGCCCGGTATTTTGTTGAGTTGGTCCGGAAACTCCCCGACCCTTGGGTTCATTTAGCCGTTCAACAACCTTATTCCGTGCAAATCACATCTGCGAAAGCGGCTTTTCTCCTTCATGGTTTCGATCCGGAGGAGTTCCCCCGTTTGCCCCAAATTACCTCCGATCAGCCATTTCTCATTTACAGCGACAACCTGAAAGATGCCATTCGCCAAACTGTCGTGGCGATCGCAGCCGAGGAGACGCGACCGGTTCTAACCGGGTTGTGCATGAAGTTTGACGCGGACTCCATCACCTTCATCGGTACCGACAGTCATCGCCTGGCTTCACGAAAACTATTTTTACAAGGGGGGCCGGAAGGTGCGTCCGAAACTGCTGTGGTTCCCGGCAAAAGTGTTCATGAGCTAGCCCGACTTCTCCCAGAGGACGATACACCCGTCGCCATGACCATAGCGGACAATACCCTTCTGGTTTCTTCCGAGACCACCCGGTTTTTCACAAGGCTTTTGGAAGGACAGTATCCCGATACGTCAAAAATTATTCCAACCACTTTTAAAACTCGTATCCATATCCGCAGGGACCCTTTTGCTTCGGCGCTGGAACGCGCCTTGCTTATTGCCCGGGAAATGCAGAATCAAGTCGTTCGCCTCCAACTGCAATCGGATCGAATCGAACTCAGCGCTCATTCCCATGATGTTGGACGGGTATCGGAACAAGTTCCCCTCGACCAATTTTCTGGTGATGCACTGACTATTGCCTTCAATGGGAAATATATGCTGGACGCCGTGCGATCCTTTGACGGGGAACAACTAACTGTCGATTTTACCGGAACGATGAGTCCCATGGTTCTTCGTCCAACAGATGGGCAGGAATATTTGCACCTCGTGCTGCCTGTTCGAACCGTCTAGGGAGGTGCACCATGCAGGAGATTGAAGTGGTTGTGACGAATGAATTTATCACTCTGGGGCAATTGTTGAAACGACTGAATCTGGTTTCCACCGGGGGAGCGGTCAAGGCATTCCTGGAAACAGAACCGGTTTACGTCAATCATGAGCGTGAGACCCGCCGGGGCCGGAAGCTCTATCCCGGAGATCTCGTTTATTGTCCCGACAGAGGCATGTGGCGGATTCGCGGGGAATGAGTCGAAATGCGTCTTGAGTCTCTCCAGCTGCTCCACTTTCGCAATTACCCGCATCTCAAACTGGATACCCGAGCTCCGGTCAATGTGTTTATCGGGGAAAACGGGCAGGGGAAAACCAACGTCCTGGAAGCGATCGATATCCTGGCGTTGACGAAATCCCACCGAACCCACCGGTTAGCGGAGTGCATTCAGTGGGGAGAGCAGTCCGCCCTGATCGAAGGTCGCGTCCAGCGGAAAACGGGATCTTCGGAACTGTCGGTGACCTTGACGTCGTCCGGAAAGCGGGCGGCGGTGGCAGGGGTTGAACGCCCGCGCATCAGTGATTACGTAGGGATGTTGAACGTCGTGCTCTTTACCCCAGAAGATCTCCAGTTAATCAAGGGTAGTCCCCAGGTCCGACGCCGCTTTTTGGATATGGAGATCGGCCAGATTAGCCCCGTGTACTTGCGGGATCTTCAGCAATACGTACGGGCCTTGTCCCAGCGAAATCAATTGTTAAAGTCTGCCAATACCAACCCGACGGAGCGTATCACGGACACTCTTGATATTTGGGACGACCAATTGGCTCGTCACGGCAGTCGAGTCATTCTGCGCCGGGCAAAGTTTGTGCGTACGTTGGAGCGACATGCCCGGGAGATCCACAGCCGAGTTAGCGGGGACCGGGAAGTTCTCTCCCTTTCTTACGCCAAGGTGTCTCCCGAACAGACGCCGGAGCAGGTGTTCCAGATGTATCTCCACGAGCTTCGGGCCCGACGTTCTCTCGATCTGGCCCGGGGCATGACTTCCGTTGGACCCCACCGGGATGACCTGGTGATTTTGTTAAACGACCGGGAGGCAGCCGCTTTCGCTTCTCAAGGTCAACAGCGAACGGCTGCGCTCTCTTTGAAACTGGCGGAGATTGAACTGATCCGAGAAGAAGTGGGAGAATACCCAGTGTTACTACTCGACGATGTCCTTTCGGAGTTGGACCCGGTGCGCCAAGTCCATCTCGTATCGGCTATGGGGGCACAGGTACAGACTTTCCTCACCACCACGCATCTTGAAGGCCTTGGCTCCCTGGCAGGCGCCCTTCAAGTGTTTGTCGTCGAAGCAGGGCAGATACGAGCGAAAACACCCTAGCGATCGCGCCGGGAGGAACACTGGGAAAAGGAGTGTCCATTTTGTTTATTCATCTCGGCGGGGATATGATGGTGTCAACGAAAGATGTGATCGCCATTCTCGATACCAAGATGGTGAATGTCTGCGATGATACCCGCCGCTTTCTTCAGGCGGCCGATGGAAAGGGGCTCGTTTTTCGGGTAGAATCGGGTCAGGAGAAATCGATCGTCATTACCGAAACCCGGGTTTTCATTTCCCCCATTTCTTCCCTGACGCTGAAAAAGCGGGCCGGGTATATCACCGAAGTCGACGGGTAACTTGCCGAGAGGGGCGGATTTTTGCGCTTTTTCCCGCCCTATGCTAAAATTTGAACCGCGAATGTTACGTACGCCTGATTGGATTCAGGCTTCTTTTTTGTCAATGATCTGCCATCAGGCATGTGAGGTCTTACGGGAGGGTGGTCAATGGCCGAAAAATCCAACCTCACCTATGATGAATCGCAAATCCAAGTTCTTGAAGGACTTGAGGCCGTTCGCAAAAGGCCAGGTATGTACATCGGTGCCACCAGCAGCCGCGGACTTCATCACTTAGTGTGGGAGGTCGTCGACAACAGCATCGATGAGGCCTTGGCGGGTTATTGCGATCGCATTGTCGTCCGGGTCAATCCGGATAACAGCGTAACCGTGATCGACAACGGCCGCGGAATTCCCGTGGGCCCTCACCCGAAACTAGGGAAGCCTACGGTAGAAGTAGTTCTCACCGTGCTTCACGCCGGTGGAAAATTTGACGGGAAAGGCTACAAAGTGTCGGGTGGTTTACACGGGGTCGGCGTGTCCGTCGTTAACGCCCTCTCCGAATGGCTGGAGGTGGAGGTCTGGCGGGAGGGATCGGCTTACCGTCAGCGTTATTCCCGGGGCGTACCCGTCACACCGCTTGAACGACTCGGTCCCACAGACCGAACCGGCACCCAGGTCACCTTTAAACCGGACCCGGAGATTTTTGAAGATGTCGTTTTTCAATACGATATCTTACAAGGCCGCCTTCGGGAGTTGGCTTTTCTGAACGCCGGGGTCACGATCATCCTCGAGGATGCCCGGAATGGCCACCGTCAGGAGTTCGCTTACCAGGGGGGCATCCGCTCCTTTGTCGAATACTTGAACCGATCCAAGGAAGTTCTCCATCAGCCGCCGGTCTACATCGCCGCGGAAAAGGATGACGTCGTCGTCGAAGTGGCCTTGCAGTATAACGATGGGTATGTCCCGAGCCTATACTCTTTTGCGAACAACATTCACACCCACGAAGGGGGCACGCACGAGTCCGGTTTTAAAAGCGCCCTAACCCGGGTGATCAACGATTATGCTCGAAAAAACAACCTCCTCAAAGATAGCGACAGCAATGTCACGGGCGAAGATGTCCGGGAGGGCTTGACGGCGATTATCAGCGTAAAGATTCCCGATCCCCAATTCGAAGGCCAGACCAAAACAAAACTGGGAAACTCCGAGGTTCGCGGCATCGTCGAATCGGCTTTTGGAGAACGCTTCGTGGTTTTTCTCGAAGAAAACCCGGCAGTGGCCAGGAAAATTGTCGACAAATGTATTACCGCAGCCCGAGCCAGGGAAGCGGCGCGCAAAGCCCGGGAACTGACGCGGCGAAAGAATGCCTTAGAGGTGAGTTCCCTTCCTGGAAAGCTATGGGATTGCTCGTCAAAAGACGCCTCTGAATCCGAATTGTACTTGGTCGAGGGGGACTCGGCGGGCGGGTCTGCAAAAAGCGGGCGAGATCGACATTTTCAAGCGATCCTTCCTCTCCGGGGCAAGATTCTGAATGTGGAAAAGGCGCGCATGGATAAGATCTTGTCCAACAACGAGATCCGGGCAATCATTACAGCCATCGGAACGGGTATTGAGCCGGATTTTGACATTTCCCGGGCGCGGTATCACAAAGTGGTAATCATGACCGATGCGGATGTGGACGGATCCCATATCCGAACGTTGCTCCTCACCTTTTTTTACCGGTACATGCGCCCGCTAATTGAGGCCGGTTACGTCTACATCGCCCAACCGCCTCTTTACCGCATCCAGAAGGGCAAAGTGGTTCGGTACGCCTACAGCGACAAGGAACGGGACCACATTGTCCACGAGTTAAAAGGTGATGTGAATGATATCCAACGCTACAAAGGTTTAGGAGAAATGGACGCCGAGCAATTGTGGGAGACCACCATGGATCCAGAAAGCCGAACGTTGCTTCAGGTGAGCATGCAGGACGCTATTGAGGCGGACGCGATTTTTTCCGTGTTGATGGGCGATCGAGTGGAACCCCGACGCGAATTTATTGAAGCCCATGCTCATTTTGTCCGCAATCTCGATATCTGAGCGGAAAGGAGCAAACTGAATGGCCGATCCCGGAAAGATTCTACCCGTCGATATCAGCGAGGAGTTGCGCCAGTCTTTTCTCGATTACGCCATGAGCGTAATTGTGAGTCGAGCCATTCCAGACGTCCGGGACGGGTTGAAACCGGTTCATCGCAGAATTCTTTACCAAATGCACCTTTTGGGGATGACGCCCGATAAACCGTATAAAAAATCGGCTTGGGTCGTAGGTCAAGTCTTGGCCAAATTCCATCCTCACGGCGATGCGGCCGTATACGACGCCCTGGTGAGGTTGGCCCAGGACTTTTCCACGCGGTACCTGTTGGTGGACGGGCACGGCAACTTCGGTTCCGTGGATGGCGATGGAGCCGCGGCCATGCGATACACCGAAGCTCGCCTGTCGAAAATCGCGCTGGAACTACTTCGGGACATCCAGAAAGAGACGGTGGACTTCGGGGATAACTACGACGGGAGCGAAAAAGAACCTCTCGTGCTTCCTTCGAGGTTTCCGAACATCCTCGTCAATGGGTCTACAGGTATCGCCGTAGGCATGGCGACCAACATTCCTCCACATAACCTGGGGGAAGTGATTGACGGAGTCGTCCATCTGATCGATCACCCCGACGCCGGGGTGGAGGAACTCATGCAACATATCAAAGGGCCCGATTTTCCCACCGGGGCGTTGATTCTCGGACGTGAGGGGATCCTGGACGCGTATCGCACGGGACGCGGAAGTATCATTTTGCGGGCGGCTACACAGATTGAGGAGGCCTCGGGGGGCAAAACGCGAATTGTCGTCACTGAAATCCCTTACCAGGTGAACAAAGCCCGTCTTGTGGAAAAGATTGCGGAACTTGTTCGGGAGAAACGAATCGACGGGATCACCGATTTAAGAGACGAATCGGACCGCCGGGGCATGCGAATTGTCATCGAATTGCGCCGGGACGTCAAACCACGAGTGGTATTGAACAATCTTTTCAAACATACCGCTCTGCAAACGAGTTATGGGGTTATCATGTTGTGTTTGGTGGATGGGCGGCCCAGGGTCTTGAACCTGGGAGAAATGCTTCGGTATTACCTGCGGCATCAGGAAGATGTCATCCGTCGTCGAACGACCTACGACTTGAAAAAGGCCGAAGCGAGGGCTCATATCCTGGAAGGCCTGCGAATCGCCCTCGACCATATCGATGCGGTGATCGAATTGATTCGAGGGTCTAAGACGGTGGAAGAAGCCCGGACTGGGTTGATCGAACAGTTTCACCTCAGCGAGGAGCAGGCCCAGGCTATTCTCGATATGCGCCTGCAGCGGTTGACCGGATTGGAACGCCAGAAGATCGACGAAGAGTACGCGGAATTGGTGGAAAAAATCAAGGAGCTGCGAGCGATTTTGGCGGACGAGAAAAAAATTCTCGGGGTGATTCGCGAAGAATTGTTGGAGATTAAGGCGAAATATGGCGATGAGCGACGCACCCGCATCACCGCCGGGGAAGGAGAAATTGATGATGAGGATTTGATTCCCGTGGAGGAGGTGGCCGTCACTTTATCCCACGACGGGTATATCAAACGTCAACCCATGTCCCTTTATAAGAGTCAACGGCGAGGCGGTCGCGGGATTACGGCAATGGGCACCAAAGAGGAGGATTTTGTCGAACATTTGTTTATCACCTCCTCTCATCACTACCTGTTATTCTTTACGAATAAGGGTAAGGTGTATCGGTTGAAGGCTTACGAAATTCCGGAGTTGGGGCGCGCCGCAAAGGGAACTCCCATCGTCAACCTGTTGAACGTCGACCAAGGAGAAAAGATCTCGGCGGTGATTCCAATTCGGTTGACCGATGGCGGACAATATCTGATCATGGCGACCCGGGAAGGGACGATTAAAAAAACGCCGTTAGATGAGTTCGAAAACATTCGCCGGGGGGGCTTGATGGCCATCAGTCTCCGGGAAAACGACGAATTGATCGCGGTCCGGATGACAGATGGTTCTCGGGAGTTGATTCTCGGGACGCGATCCGGGATGGCGATTCGCTTTCCGGAAACGGATGTACGATCCATGGGCCGCGGCGCGGCTGGTGTAAAAGCCGTGGATTTGCAGGACGGTGACGTGGTCATCGACATGGATGTGGTGGATCCGGACGGAGATGTCCTGGTTGTCACCAATCGCGGATTTGGGAAACGCACTCCCATCACGGAGTATCGTCATCAGTCCAGGGGTGGCAAAGGGATTCGAACTCTGCATGTCACGACCCGAACCGGATCCGTGGTAAGTCTCAAAATGGTGAGGAACGATGAGGACCTGATGGTGATCACCACAACGGGCATTGCCATCCGCATGCACGTGGATGAGATCTCGGTCCAAGGTCGGAATACCCAAGGAGTGAAGCTGATTACTCTAAAAGAAGACGAAGAGGTTTCCACGGTGGCGAAGGTCGTCTGTGCCGGAGAGGGGAACTGACCCTGGGAGCGGATGGCAAGGCGTAGCACAGCATCGGACGGTGGAAAATCGCGCATTCCCGAGCGTGCGGGCGCATGGGGGCGAATGAAGCCGGTTTCTCTGCCGAAATCGGGGATCGCCCGGGTTGTGTCCGGGCCCTCAAAGGGCCTATAATTCTCCTCGCTGCCCCGATGGGC
>NZ_JAILZZ010000092.1:0-5158 GCF_023512215.1 Kyrpidia sp.
CTCCCCCCACTTTGGCCCATGAATGAGTCGGCTCCCTGTCGAGCCTTTCCGGGTCGACGCTTCCCGAGCAGATTTATCAGATGACTGTCGTTTTCGACGATGCCGCCATGCGCGTCGAAATGAGCAACGTGGCCACGGCACCAAGGATCGCGGCACTCCCGAACGCGATCCTCGAACCGATAACGAGCGCCGATTCACTGTAATGAGAGGATGTTCCGATCGCCGTCTCAAGCAACACGACGGCAAGCGCCACACCGGACACCCGTCCAAAGTTTCGTATGGTGGCCAGCAGACTCCCGATGAGCCCGGTTTGCGCCACCGGCACACTCTCCAGAATCGACACGTTGTTCGGGGCGGTAAACAAGCCCATCCCCAGGCCAAACAGGGCCTGTGCCGCGACGACGGCCGGTTTCGAAGTGCCGCTTCCGAACCCCGCCATCCCCAGCAAAGCCGCGGTCGCGATTGCCATACCGACCGTCGTCGGCCATTTCGGGCCATATTTGTCTGTCAACCAACCCGCCACCGGGGAAATCAGGATCATCGCAACAGCTTGGGACGTCATGAGCAATCCGACATGCGCTATCGGCTCGTGCATCACCTGGTGAAGGAACAACGGCAGAATGAACGTGGGGAACATCATGATGACATACGAAAGATAACCTGCGACGTTCCCAATGGCAAACCGGGCGGAACGGAACAGCCGAAGGTCGATAAGAGGTTCGCGAATACGCGATTCGCGCATGATGAAAAGAAGCCATGCTCCGATGCTTACACCACCCGCCAAGATGCTCCTGCCGCTCATCCATCCCCAACTGTTTCCATTAGACATAAAAAGAAGCATTCCCGCCATGGCAACAAAGAACCACAACGAGCCCATCCAGTCAAATCGCGCCATGGAACGATTCGTGGACATGCGCCTCAAGAATGCAAGGCTCATCACGATAGAAATCATGCCGAGCGGAACGTTCACCCAGAAAATGGCCTGCCAGCCAACGGCTGCCGTCAAGGCACCTCCCAGCGCGGGACCGACGATGGTCCCTGCAGCCACGACACTGTTGACCAAGCCAAGAGGTCTCCCGCGTTGACCGGCCGGAAATGTGTATGAAATGATCGACATAACGTTGCCCATGATGGCCGCGCCACCTAGCGCCTGAACAAGGCGAAAAACGATCAGTTGGTCCACATCGGTCGACCATGCACACAATGCGGATCCTAAGCTGAAAACGGTCACCCCTGCAATATAACATGTTCGTCGATCGGTCCGATCAGACATTCCACCAATCATCGGCAACGTGGCGGTAACCACGAGCAGATACCCGGAAATGACCCACTGTAAGGCCCCTGGCCCAACATGAAAATCCCGCTGTAACACCGGCACCGCCACGTTAACAATACTGCTGTCCACATTGACCATGAACGTACCGATCACGACACTGATAAACACCAACCATCGATGTGCTGCCGGTTCGTGTGACTGTCCGGCTTTTTCGAGCGATGCCCTTGGCATACCGTTACTCTCCATTTCCGTCTCCTTCCAGTTTTAACGCGCCCGCTCGGATGTGCTTATCAATCATTTGCAAAAAGGACTCCAAGTTTTGCTTACGCAACTGGATGTCCTTGCGCCACCACATCAATTCTTGTTTCCCTGCATCGGTGATACGGTAGACGCGCTTGGGAGGGCCCGATTCATCCATACTCCACGTCGATTGCACCGAGCCACGCTGTTCAAGGTCTCTCAAGACCCTGTATACGGCACCACTGTCGATGTTCCACTCTTCGGGTAGCATTGTCCTGATGCGGTTCCACAGCGCCCCGCCGTGCGCTTCTCCATCCAACAAAAATAAGAGCAAAAAAGCGGGCAAATGGCGGTTCTGTTTCGAATTGAACTCCATCTGACATATCATCTCCATTCCCACGAGCCAAGCCCCGACCCGATCGGCTTTGGTTGTGGAGATATTGAAAAAAAAGCCGCCATGAGCGGCGGCATCACAGGGAAAAAGTGGTTACTTCTCGGCACCAGCGAATTCTCGCATCCGCTGTTCAATTTGTCCAAAGGCCTCATTGGGCAGAGGCTTTTCTCCGCCGATCAACCGCGCATTCAAAATCAATTCGGCTGCCTCATCGAGAGTAGCCAACAATTGAACCGCTTCAACAGGGCTACGCGAAAACACGAGTACGCCGTGATTCGCTAAGAGCACCGCCGATACACCCGGGTGTCCCTTCACAATGTCGATAATGCCGTTTACCGAAGCGTCCGACCCCCGCGGCGCCCATGGTACGACCGGAATGGTTTCGGTCACTCCGAAGCGGACCAAGGGTTCGTAAACAATCGGAATCGGTTGATGGGCGACGGCAAAGACTGTGGCGTGAGGCGCATGGGTATGGATGACGCTGCCGACCGAAGCACGCTCGCGATAGACCGCGGCATGCATGTGGATAATCTCCGCTTGGGCTGGAGCAACTTCCCCCTCAAGGACAGTACCGTCGATGCGAACCACTGCAAAACTGTCCTCGTCGAGATGGGCAACATTGCCGCCCTTTGTCAAGATCATCGCATCTTCGGAGATCCGCGCCGACAAGTTGGCATGATACCCGCGAAACATCAAGCCGGCATCTCTCAACGCCCGAGACGCTTGAATCAACTCGGTTTTAGCCCGAGAAACTTTGTCCATTCCGATCCCTCCTGTATCGATTTCTATAATGCATTTTACAGTATAGAGTGATAAACAGTCAAGGAAATGGAATCGAACATGAATGGGGTGGAAGAGAAGCCATGGGCGGCCTCGGTATACCCTGTCACGGCCCGCACGCTGCGAAAAAAGCCGGTGTGATCAGGTTGCCCCGTTTGATCGCCGTTGATTATGCCGCCTTCCCAAACGGCCCGAGCAGGGCACCTCTAGCTTTTCAAGCACTTGCGCCAACCCGTTCAGGGCTGCGTTCTCGTCCCTGAGATGGCGCGTCCCACACTGCGGACAGCTCCATTTCCGCACCTCCGGCGGAATCCCCTCCGCCACCTGGATGCCCACAACCAATTGACGTAGTCCCCGTACAACCGGTTCGCCACCGTCGGTGAACGCTTTTTTTACAGCATCCAGCTTGGCCTCATGATTTCTTTCCCGCGATGATTAGTGGTATGGTAGACGCATAAAAGATAGAATTATGGAGTTGGAACAACATTCGGGGAAAACAAATCAAAACCTTATTCCCGATTTGAGAGGCGTGAGAATTGACATGAACAAACATATACTCCCATATGGTGTCGCAGGGCTCGTGTTCGCCGTTTTTCTCGCCTTAATCGTGCTAGTAGGCGTTATATTTCTCCATCAGAGTGAGCCGCATCACGTGTTGATCACCCCTACCACGCCTTCGTTGTCGGCGGCAAGCACCGACAACGAACCAATACGTCGGTCTGACTATCTCGGCAAGTCCCGATACCATTATCGCAACCGCGTCCTGGTGCTCATGTATCATCACATCGACCCGCATGAGGGTGCATTCACCATTTCCCCGGAGCGCTTCGCCGCCCAGATGAACGCGCTTCAGCAGGCAGGTTATCACATCATCGGACTGAACAAGCTTCTCGCCTTTGCCGATAGTGGCGCTCCGGTTCCAGATAATGCCGTGGTCATCACTTTCGACGATGGCTATGAAAGCTTTTACAAATACGCTTATCCGATCTTACGAGCTCACCACTATCCAGCTACAAATTTCATTATTGTAAAAGATACAGATGCTCCAAACCTGAACCGCAAGGCCATCCCCCACCTCACTTGGTTGGAGATGAGGAAGATGCAGCACGACGGAATGACCTTTTGCAATCATACGTACAATCTTCATTATTTAGCGGTGGTCGATGCAACAGGACACCAAAAGCCGGCTGCCGCCAATGCAATTTTTTTACCAGGAAAGGGTAGGAAAGAGACTCAACAAGAGTATGAAGCGCGTATCCGCAGTGACCTTGCCCTGGCTGAGGAGCGCCTCGAACGCGAACTCGGTCCGCATCCCAAAGCTTTGGCATTCCCATATGGGGCTTACAATGACACTGTGCTCAATGTAGCACGATCCTTGGGAATTCGACTCTTTTTTACCGTCAAACCGGGGATCAACCCACCCGATCGCACCCTCCTTTACCGTATCAACGCCGGAACCCCGGCCCTCAGCGCTCAAGGCCTATTGAATGTGCTGCGTCACTATGATCAGCCGACTTTGACACCTACGGGTTCAAACATGTGAAATTCAGACGGGCCTGACTCGACTTGAGTCCCCGACCGGGGAACCTCTATTCTGACCGCCTCACATATCCGTCACCGGGAGCGGAAAACTTAACAACGTACAAAATTGCTCGCGGGAGGGGTTTCTTGAAATGGTCATGTGGCGCGCCGCTGCAGCCTTATCTTTGTCGCTGCTTGTGACCGGATGTTGGCCGGCACCTCGGGAGTCTTCACCCCCGCAACCGTTACCCGCGCAACCACAAGCGCAAGTGCCGTCCAACCCGCCCCGGGCCGCTGCCCCTCACGCTGTTCGGACCACCACGCACGATCTACAAGGGGGGTGGGAAAAAACCGGCCGCATCGACACCCCGGAACTCCGCCATCGAGTGGCTGACCAATTTCCGCAAATCGTCTTTTATCGCGGTCCGAGGAATGTAAAACAAGCCGCTTTGACCTTCGACGACGGTCCTGACGTCACCTATACCACCCGCATCCTGGACATCTTGCGGCGGGAAGGGATTCACGCCACCTTCTTTATCGTTGGCCAGCGGGCCCAAGCCCATCCCGAGATGGTTCGGCGAATTATCGCCGAGGGGCATGCGGTGGGCAACCACTCTTGGGACCATCCCAACTTTACAAAACTGTCGATCGCTGAGATTCGGTCAGAACTGATACGTACGAACGATTTGCTCCGTTCGCTGGTTGGCTATACTCCGGACCTCTTCCGCCCACCCTATGGAGAACTGACGCCAGCTCTGGTCCAGACGATCGGCGGCATGGGCTTTAAAATCATCGACTGGAGCGTGGACACACGCGACTGGGCGGGCACCCCGGTCCCCACGATCATGAACTATGTCCGAAAGGAAATCACCCCTGGCGGCATCATTCTGGAACACTGCGCCGGTGGCCGCGGAGAACGCTTGGATAACACGGTGGAAGCGTTACCC
>NZ_JAILZZ010000093.1:0-5084 GCF_023512215.1 Kyrpidia sp.
GCCCTATTCAGGGGAGGGCGCTTCGCTCCTCCCCTCTGGCCTTACGGCCATTCACCCCTCCCCCTCCTCCTCCACAAGGATAGGGATTGGGTTAGATATTTATGTGAGTGAGCTATATCCCTTCGGTAAGATTTTTACGTGAGTTGACACGGGGCGGCGTCTCTCCTTTCTCACCCACCCAGAAATCTTCCGGATCCGCGAGTGCTCTCAGTCTAGTTCATTTTTCCGGCCGGCGCAAATTCGCAAATCATCGTTTCTATGCGAAGGATTTTTAGAGGGACCTTTTCGCCAGGATTTCGGCGTAGACCTCCTCGGTGCTCCTCACCATGCGCTCCAGCGAGTACAGGCTCGCCACGGCGTCCGGATCGGGGAGGACCACCCGTTCCCGGACCATGCCGTCCACCGCAGCGGCAAGGGTATAGGGGTCCCCCGGGGGCACCAGGCGCACTCCCGCCAACCCCTCGCCCACTTCGGCGAAGCCTCCCACCCGGCTGGCCACCACCGGCTTGCCACACGCCAGAGCCTCAAGCAGCGCCAAGCCGAAGCCTTCAGAGAGAGACGGAAGCACAACCACATCCACCGCCCGCAACCATCGCTCGACGTCTGGTTGATAGCCGACGATCCGCACCCGCTCCTCCAGACCCGCCTCTTGGATGCGGCGAGCGAGCTGCGTTTTGAGCGGACCGTCGCCAATCCAAACAAAGCTGCCGGCAAAGCCCCCCTTGACCAGCTCCCGGGCGGCATCAAGTAGCACGTCATAGCCTTTGGCGGCGTGCATCCGAGCCACGGTGCCAATCAGCGGGCGGGGCAGGTTGAGAGACACGGCGTCGCCGTCTCGATGAAAACGAGAGATGTCGATGCCGTTGTGGATCACCGTGAGACGTTCGAGAGGAATGCCCCCGGCGGCGAGGTCGTCCCGCAGGGCCCGGGAAACGCAGATGAATCGGTCGGTCTGGCGCCGGGTCAGGTGCTCCAGGCCGACGAAGAGCCACCGTTTGAGGGGGTCGGGATAGTCTGTCGCAAGCACGCTGTGGACGGTAGTAACCACCGGCACGCCCGCTCTTCGGGCCGCCAGGCGGCCGATGACGTTGGCCCGGACCCCGTGAGTGTGAAGGAGGACGATGTTTTGAGCCCGGGCGTAATCCACCACCTCGGCGATGGCCCGCCAGGGGGAACGGGATAGAACCCGTACCGGCACCCCCACGGCCCTCATGCGGGAGGCCAACTCACCCTCGTAGAAGACGGCCAGGCGCGGCTCCACCCGCTTGACGCTTCGCAGCAGGTCGAAGACGTGCTGTTCCGCGCCGCCGAACTCCCCCGCGCCGATCATGGTGAGCACCCGCATCCCAAGGCCTCCTCGCGCCGTATTCCCTTCCGATCGTAGACCACCGGGAGGGCGTTGGCAAGAGGGAAGAGCATCGGCGGTGTGGGCGCGGGGATATTTTGTGGGGGAACAGGTTGTCAGCAGAGGCTCCTCGCTCGTGGTGCGCCAGGCCGCCGTCGCCCGCGTCACGGTAAGCCCCCCACAGCAGGCATTCTTGGCCACAGCACTGCTGACGGAAGGGCTGAGAGCAAAAGGAAAGACATCGTAGGAGCCGCGCGGGGTTTGCGGAAGCAAGGACGGCACCTGTATGGAGACGCCCCGCGGAGGCTTCCGCACGTGCCCCGGAAACCAGGGATGGTGCAACCGTTCACGGCACAAAAGAACGCCTTTCTCCTATCCAAGGAGAGGGCGCTGTGTGAAAGTGTTCGCACAGTCGACACAGCCGCACTCGTCTTCGCGATCATCAATACCACTAGAAAAGACCGCCCCTGAGCCACTGGGTTGACGGTCTTTTCGCCTAATCCGGAGGAGCCGCCCTTGTGAGCGCTCCTATGCGACCATCGGCGCCCCGCACCGTTGGCCTTATTTTTTACACATTTACAGTAGCACGAAACATCGCCCGCAGCAGTACGTCATCCGCGGTTCAAGTCCTGTTTCCTCAGTACAGAAGCACGCCCTTGTCGGGGGGTCTCCTGTAAATTACTGGTCAGAACAAAATTGGGCGATAACAAGCGCGCTGTATTGTCGCCACCAAACTTAACATCGATACGTATAATGGTTATAAACGGTTTTAACGACTGGCGGATGAGCTTCGGAAATCCGCGATGCCGAGGTGATCCCATTGCGCCAAGTACGCCGGTAGGTTACGAAGATCGGCAACAGCGTCGGCATCACGTTCACAAAGGAGGCGCTGCAGGCTCTTGGCCTGGATATGGGGGACGAGGTCGAGCTTACGGTCAACGAGTCCAACCGTGAAATCATCATCCGCAAAGCGCCGAGCATTCCGCCGGGGCTTGACCCGCAGTTCTTCGACGTCTTGTCCGCTAACATCGAACGGTACCGGGAAACCATTGAAGGATTGAAGGACAGATGACTCGTTACCTGACACCCGAAGAAATCATCGCCATCAACCTCCAGGTGATCCGGGAATGCTCACCCCTGAGGATCCGCAGGCGGCCTACTTGGGTTATATGGTCCAGGAGGTATTTCGTGATTGCATGTGATGTCTTGCTCCAAATTTTGGCAAGATACTTCTTTCGTTGTAAGAATACGCAGCGTTTTTTCCATCGGGGCCAACACCAGAAGGTCTCTGTCTCCCGTAACCAGGAAATCAGCTTTGTAGAACCTGGCAGCCGCCAAGATTGGCCCATCTTTAGGATTGCGAAGGTCTTCAATCGCTTGTTTAATAAGGTCAGGTGGTGCTTCGGGCACCTCTTGGAAATACTGAAGGCCAGTCAACGTCAGTGAGCGCAAATTTTCTAGCCAATACTTCCTGAAGCTCACTCTCCAAAGTGGGAAACCACAATATGGGTTCTCGGTAATGTTGTAATTGTCGGATGAGGACGTGCTCAGGACCTTGGAAGACCAGTCCCGAAACTAGAACATTTGTGTCTAGGCACCAGAGTCGCGTCATGTTTACTGTTTCACATCGGTTCGTTTGTTAAAAAGTTCTTGCCGGACACGTTCCACTTCCGCCACCAATTCCTCCGGTGAGATCCCTCGAGTTTTCGCTTCGTGCTCGAGTTGACGAGTAAGCAGTTCTAGACCGGAGACTGGCTCGATGATGATCCTTCTCCCTTCTTGGCGAATAACGAGCGGAGTATCAGCAGAGATATGCAATGCTTCGCGGATATTTTTTGGGATAGTTACCTGTCCGCGTTCCGTTGGATGTATAATGCGCTCCATTCGTCACGACTCCTTCACTTTGGGATATTCTTATTTTCTTATTTTCGTACCGCATTGGCAAGTGCACAAATGTCTACGTCATCCGCTGTTCGAGCCGTGTTTTCTCGGTACAGGAGCACCCCTTTGTCGGGGGGTCGCAACTGCTCACATAAACCTTAATAAAGATTGATATTCCTCATAATTTTGTGTAATATTATCTCATGAAGGTTTTGGTAGAGCCGCCAAAGAGTTGGGAGTTGCCCCGGAGACCCAAGGCGGAAGGAAAAATCCGGGTGGAGCGGACGCCGGGCGGGCACCGTCGGTACGACCTGGCCAGCCTTCGCGGGTGGGCCCGCAAGAAACCGGAACCGAAAGAGCGGATCACTCTCGCCTATGCCCGGGTCTCCACTCACGACCAGAAGGGGGATTTGGAACGGCAAGTGGAGTTGCTGGAGACGTTCTGCGCCCGGAAATCCGCGATGCCGAGGTGATCCCATTGCGCCAAGTACGCCGGTAGGTTACGAAGATCGGCAACAGCGTCGGCATCACGTTCACAAAAGAGGCGCTGCGGGCTCTTTGCCTGCACATGGGGGACGAGGTCGAGCTTACGGTCAACAAGTCAAACCGTGAAATCATCATCCGCAAAGCGCCGAGCATTCCGCCGGGGCTTGACCCGCATTTCTTAGAAGTCTTATCCGCCAACTCGGTCCAGAAATACAGCCACACGCACTACGGAAACCACCCTCCCCCCAATGGAAGAGGCGGAGAATTGGCACGGCCATTCGGCCATGTCCGTGGTTGGGAAGATGCCGTCCAGGATTGTCTGCGGCCGCGACATTGGCGATCGAAGTTTGTGTGCACAACGGGAAATAACTTCCACATAGCCGCTTTCATGTGAGCTCTTACCTTGGCAGCGGTGGTTCAGAGCCGTCGGTAGGCTTCTCCCCGCGGACGAACAGCCACAATCTCAATGATCCGTTCCTCGGTGCGGATCGTGAAAATAAGGCGCCAGTCACCCACACGCATCCTCCAGAGTCCGGACACTCCTTGGAGGGGCGGATATCATTTCCTGGACCTGGTGTTGGATCTTTGGCAATCCGATCGATGGCGCGGATTGTACGCTCTTTCTGCTTGCGGTCGAGCCGCCGCAGTGTTGCGGCGGCCTCACGCGACACAATCACGCGCCACTCACTCACTCCTCCAACTCCTTCCGTAAATCATTCCATTCCACGTACTCCCCGAGTTGGATCTGCTCCCGACCACGCTGTACCACTTCCTGATCTTCGAGAGACAGCGTATCATCCGGATCAACGAGTCGCACCTTTTTTGGCCGCAGCAGAATACCTTCGGGTACCCGTTCAAATATCACATAGTCGCCCTCCTCGAGACCAATTGCGTCTCGGATCGACTTCGGGATCGTCACCTGACCGTGGCTGGTGACTTTACTTTGTCTCACTCGTCACTTCGCCCCTTCCGTTGATCGGTTTGTCGATTCATAAATATTATTTCTTACTTTCTTATTCTATGCGCTGTGCACAAAGGGGGTGATCAACAGCCTGGAAGTTTGTAAACATCTATAGACGAACGTACATTTCTGTTATATAATCGTCTCATGAAACTATCTGATTGGGCTAGGCAACAAGGAATCTCCTACATGACCGCTTGGCGTTGGTGGAAAGACGGCAAGCTGCCTGTACCTGCCCGTCAGACCGAATCCGGCACGATCCTGGTGGATGTCCCTCCGACCCGTGAAGGCGGCCGGACGGTCGTGTATGCCCGGGTGTCCTCTCACGACCAGCGGAGTGACTTGGACAGGCAAGTGTCTCGAATCACCCAGTGGGCAACCGAGCGAGATCTCGTCGTGGACGAGGTGGTG
>NZ_JAILZZ010000038.1:0-33206 GCF_023512215.1 Kyrpidia sp.
GGGAGTCCTGTCCTTATCAAAACTCATCACGGATACATATCGGTTCGAGGTAGATGGAGGTTTAGGTTTCTTAACCTTCCCGTGCAGGATAGGCGTTTAACTGTCTTGAAGCAGCTGCTACTGAGTTTTAACGTTGACCCGTCAGATCGAGACTCATTGGTGCGGGCAGTGAAACAACCAGCTAAACTCAAAGCCTTGAAGCAGGTGTTCAAATGGGCCTTTACCAATGATCAGAATTCCACATCACTCGTTTGCCTTCACGGGTCTGTAGATAAACCGGATGCTCTAGAAACCCACGTCGATATGCAACCACTAAGTGAGGAACCAAATCGGTGTTTTTATGGGTACAGACATGTGTTTACCGCTGGTGACCTGTCTTTCTGGGAGCATAGAGGCATAGATGAGATGATGGATCCCCATATTGTTTATATGTCCCGAAAAACAATGAAGAAATCTGCACCTTGTTAACGGGAGACCTTTCGTTGACGAAGACCAGTCGGTACAACCAATGCATCAAGCATTTCACGCAATTTATAGATAAGATTCATACCATACAAATACCCCATCACGGTTCGATCAAAAATTGGAACGAGAAACTTTTGCACGATATGAGGCGATGTTTATTCTGGGTATCATCCTACGGGACGTCCAACCGGCATGGACACCCTTCCAAAACAGTCATTACTGACATTCTGCTTAATCATCGCCTTTATTTCGCTGCAAATGAATCACAGATCGTTAGGTTTAAATATAGGCTCGGGAAGGAATCGCCAGATACCTGAGTTCTACAACCACAAGCGCCCGCACCAGTCCCTGGGATACGTGACGCCGGCCTCCGTGTTCGGCCTCTAGGGGGTGCCCCTCCACCAGGGAGCGGGATCCTCCTGCGAAGGACGACGAGCACCAATGACGAAAGGGGGCTCATCCACCAGAATGGTCGAGGGATGATCCAGATATGGAAAATACGTCCGGCCATCATATCCATATTCAGGAATCCCGACACACTCCTGAATCCGTGACGTCAGAGACGTAGAAGGGGACAAATGCCTTATGAAATCAGGTAAAATAAGCCTATGTAGGTTGTACTCTGGTTCACCCATGAGGTGATTGTGGATGCGCTATATTATCGAGGAATCGAACGAAATTCTGACAACTCATTCCGGCCTGGCGTTGGTTGGGCTGCTCCTTGAAAAAACGCAGCTTGCGAGTCGGCTCAATGCCTTGCAGGTCCTGGAACGCTCCTATACGACCATCTCGAATCGGTATGTCGCCTATTCGTATCTCGGGCTGTTATGCCAAGGAAAGAGTGACTTTGACCATATCGAACCGTTTCGTGAGGATGAAGTCTTCCCCGACGCACTGGGCGTGGCTCATGTGCCTTCGAGTCCGACACTGCGTCAGCGTTTGGACTTGGTGGCCTCGGACGCCAAACGCCGATGGCAGAGGGCAATTCTCGAGGAGTCTGCCCGTTTGTTGCGCATGATCAAGATCCCGTTGACTCCGATAGTGCTGGGAGAGGACAAGCGAACTATCTGCCCCTGGATATCGACGTGTCGCCGTTTGACAACTCCGACACGAAAAAAGAAGGGGTTTTTCGAACCTACAAGGGGTGCGACGGGTATGCGCCGATCTTTGCGTATCTGGGGCAAGAAGGATACGCCCTCAACGTTGAACTTCGGACCGGGAGCACCCATTGTCAGAAAGGGACAGCTGCGTTTCTCGCGCAAAGCATTCGCTATACGCGACAAGTATCGGATCTGCGACCGCTGGTGCGGATGGATGCGGGCAACGATAGCGTCGAGAACCTGAAGATATGCCGGAGTGGGGAGACCGAGGCCGATTTTATCATCAAGAAGAATTTGAGAAAAGAGAGCCCAGAGGCGTGGCTGCTCACGGCGCAGCAGCACGGGACCTGCGAACAGCCTCGCGAGGGGAAAAAGGTGTATCGGGGAGCGCTCATGAGTCCGATGAAAGGCCTGGAAAAGCCGGTCCGAATGGTGTTCGAGGTCATTGAGCGAACCATGCTAAGTGATGGACAGATCCTGCTGATTCCCCATATTGAAGTCTCGGTGTATCTCACGAGTTTGCCGGATGATCCATCGGTAGTCATCGACGTGTACCACGCGCACGGGACGATGGAGCAGTTTCATAGTGAAATCAAGACGGATTTGGATTTGGAGCGGCTGCCATCAGGGAAATTCGCGACTAATGATCTGGTGTTGCATTTTGGCATCCTCGCCTACAACCTGTTTCGCATCATGGGGCAGGAAAGTCTCCAGGAGCAGGATGGGCCGCTGCGGAAAAAAGCTCAGCGGCGCCGCCTTCGCCCGTGATTCAGAATCTGATCACGTTGGCGGCCAAGATGACCAAGCATGCGCGGCAAATTCGGCTGCGACTGGGGCGAGGGAATCGGTGGCTGCCTGTGTTTCGGCGGTTGTATGAGGCGTTTGGCTGAGGAGAGGAGGCTCTTATCCCCATACGGGCGACACCTCGGACACGAGGTTTATTCACGCATGAGCAATTTTACAAAAAAAGGGGTCTTCTCCATTGAAAAGGGCTGATCGCTGGCTTCCGAATGTCTCAAGGGGGATCTGTGGCCGGCAGGGCGCTATCCCCGCCAAGGTATCACGGATTCAGGACACTTTAAAAAGGGCCAAAAAAATGTCTTGACAATAGGGTCCACCTCAGTTTGCTGGGCCTTCACTGTTCACCGACGAATTCAAACTGGTCATATCAAGTTTGACAGCCTTTGAAACCGTTGTAAGTTCCAATCAGAATATTTGGTTGGATGCTTTGCCCTGTGGATGGAACTTTATTAGCGGCTGAATCATTATTAATCGCTATCGATGAGGTGAAGTGTATGGAGTTGCGAAGAAGACTTTATCACATGACACGCGTGAGCAACCTACTCGGAATCTTACGTTGTGGCCAAATCATTTGTAAGTCCAAGAACAAAAACCAATATGTCAGTATTGCATGTGAAGATGTGCAATACCGAAGATCACTAAAACAGATTCCGATTCCTCCTTACGGAACGGTTCACGATTATGTCCCATTTTATTTTGCAGTAAGACCTCCAATGTTGTATGTTATAAGCAAGGGAGGCGTAGAAACTTATAACGGCGGGCAAGAGCTGATCGTGTATCTGTGTTTAACAGTGGATCGAATACTAAAGACGAAGAGACCTTATGTATTTAGCGATGGAAACGCCTCCTCGGAGCACACGCTTTTCTTCAACGATATCTTAAGCTTGGAGGAACGGGTGGATTTTGAGATCATGGAACACCTGTATTGGACGAACAATAAAGAATACCCGGATCGCAGACGAAAGCGACAAGCAGAGTTTCTCGTGAAAGATGCTGTTCCTTGGTCGGTCGTTGAAGAAATCGGCGTCATGAACGAAAACATGAAAGGTATTGTGACCATGATTCTGGAGCGTTGGAATGACCCAACGCCTGTCACAGTTCGACGGGATTGGTATTATTGACTTACGTCACGGAGGGATCACAGGATGATTGAATACAGGGAGGGGAATTTACTCGAAGACAACGTTGAGGCATTGGTTAACACTGTTAATTGCGTTGGGGTAATGGGGAAAGGAATTGCATTACAGTTTAAGGTGGCTTTTCCGAGCAATTATGATCAATACGTCCAGGCCTGCCGGGCGCACGAAGTTAAGCCGGGAAGTATGTTTATCGTCAGAAACGACAGCTTGTTAAATCCGAAATACATTATAAATTTTCCTACCAAGCAACATTGGAAGCAGAAATCGAACATCCGATACATCAGGGAAGGATTACGCTCTTTGGTACAAACGGTAACATCATTGGGGATTACATCGATCGCTATTCCGCCTCTCGGGTGCGGCTACGGCGGTCTCGCGTGGGACGAAGTTCGTCCAATGATCGAAGAGGCCTTTGCAAACCTTGAGGATGTTGTCGTGCATCTCTATGTTCCCCAACCTGACCCGCATGCAGCGGAATTTCCGGCTACCCCGCAAAGAGGCAATACATCGGCCTTGACAGACGGCCTTTGCCCCCCTTTACGGTCTACACGCCAGCGGGAGGAGGAGCAGTCAAGGAGGACCGAAGGTCCAGCAACGGCGGTCCTTGACGGCCCGACGACCGATGACAATTTCTAGATGAGGGCAAAGGCCGTAGCAAGACCACTCTGAACGATCTGGAAATGCAAATCAAACGTTTAGGCCTTCGGTAAAGAACTCGGGCCGCCGACGGTTGAGAACATCAATCGCAGACCAACACATTTGCTCTATCCAGCCAGATGCATCAGCGAACCTCATAAGCTCCCTCGCCCGGTTGACATCTGAAGCCACGCGCTGTAGTTCCGCTTGCGGATTATAAACCAGTTCTATCGCCCGACCTTCTCACGACGTTTTTGGAAGGGAAGCGACACAGTTGGATGATCAATCCAAAAAGACAGGGGACTTCTCAAACATCTCTAGATACTTGAGCGAAGCTTTCAAACCGCTCGACGAACTAGAATTCCGCAGTCCGCTGGTAGACGAAAAGTTTTTGAAAGCACTTAGAAATCCTCAACATGCTGACCGTCAATTTGAAATCCTGATGGAGTCCATTAAGGAATTTGAAAATCAATTGGATGACGAGCACGAAGTTGCAATTCAGCTGGCTTCCTTCGGGCAATCAATCGTTATGAGTGTTGCGGCGATTGGATTCAGCAATCCTTCTTTGATCCACTTTTACGGATATGTGAGTGGTCAAAAAGCGGAATTGATCCAGCATGTAAGTCAAATTAATTTCCTGCTGCTGGCCGTTCCGAGGGCCGAACCGAATCTCCCTCCGCGCCGCATTGGTTTCCTAGTAGATCATGGTGATTCTTGATCACAGATATGATGACTTGGTTGATATGGTCGATTCCCTGATTTAACTTGTTCACGATAAAAGCGAGATGATGTTCGGCTCGACAATGGTTCTGATCTGCAACTCTCTCGGCTGTGGCCGGAGTTTCTCAAGTGCCACAGCCAGTTCCTCCAGCACTATCTTGCGGATGCGATTGTCGTTCACGTCGTCACCTCCTCGTCTCGCTCGACTAGCTTGTCGGGCTGAGCGACAGCCTGGAAAGGAGATAACCCGTGCCTGACAAACTCGACTTGATTCTGCAAAAACTTGATTCGATTGAATCCAAGGTTTCAATGATGGACGAACGCCTCCTGCACGTCGAATCCATACAGAAACAACATGGCGACATGATTACCCAACTTATCGGCATCGTTGAGTCAACCAATCAGAAAGTCAGCGACATGCAGACGGACATTTCTGCTCTCATAGAAGGTCAGAAACGCCAAGACAAAATCATCGAATCACTTGCCCTCCGCTCGCTTGAGCAGGAAACCGAGTTGCGAGAAATCAAGCGGGCGAAGTGAAAACAAATGATGCATACGGCAATCTCCCGAAAGGCCATTGGGAGATAAGTTTTAACGGAAAAGCAATTTAGTCGTCCAGTTTGGGCAACATTACTCCAAGTAGACCCCCATGCCGCCGGGGCGGCACCAGCAGAAGGATGAAAATGAGTCGGTGTTGAACAGTTACTCAGGTGGCTGGTGAAGGCAGGTCGTCACCCCTCCTTAGTTGAGGTGCTATATATTTCGTCAATTTTTCTGGAAACTTCTCTCTATATTTTCCAGTAATTTTCATGTTAAGAGCGTTTGTCGATGAAACCAAGCTGTTCCTTTAGGGCGTATTGAAGAACCTGCGAGAAGTTGATCCCTTCCTTTTCGGCTGCGTCGTTCAGCCACTTGGGAATGGTCAATGTTTTCTTGACCGCCCTGTTCTTCATTTCGTCGTGGATCGGTTCAGTACGGGCCTGGATCAATGTGACGAAAGCACCAGAGCTGGTGTCGTCTGGGATCTGTACTTCAGCAGGATTGGAAGGGGTCGGGATTTCATCCCCGTCTTGTTCCATGCCGTACAGGTGGATGGCAATCGCTTCAGAGGCCATCTTCAATGCTTCTTCCAGGTTGTCGCCTTCTGTAACGCAACCAGGAAGGTCGGGAAAGATGACTGTATATCCGCCGAGCTCATTGGGATCAAAAATCGCCGGGTAAACGTACTTTGGCATCTATGTGAACCTCCTTGCCGGCCGGGCCTCACTTGAGAAGCCCGGCCGGCTTGAGTATGGATTTGACGGTTTTCGGCGCAAGTTCCTTTCTCGGATGTGGGATGGTGACTTTTCCTGGTTTGGTTGGACGTTTGAATTGGTGATGACTACCGTTACTGCCTATGTAGTACCAGCCATCGTCCTGAATGATTCTTATCAGGTCCAGGGAGGAGATGTTTTTCATGCCTACCTCCTTCCTGATTGCATTATAACACGTATATAAAATACGTGTCACTGGTTTTTTGCGTGTGCCCGGCATGGGTGTTGACCGGGTGGTGAAAATCCACTGAGTTCAGACAAGGACTAAAGAAGGATGATGCCGAATGATAAGTCGGTGGGGAAGGACATTGCCGGGCGGTACACAGGCGGATGTTCACTGATGCGACTTCACGTCGAAGGATCTCCCGTGGTGCTGGCGGAAGCGGCGGCCCGAGGTCTTTCAGTGATTTCTTTAGATTGTCCAAAGGGGACGAAGGAAATCGGACATCGTGTCAATGGAAGACCTGATTGATGGCATGGTTGAACTACCGGCACCCGATCGTTGTGTTGGGTCTGTAAAGATTTTCTTGAAAAGAATATATCCCGTTAACCACGGCCGAAGTGCGGCCGGTTTTTGTGTCACGAAGGAGACAGGACCGCCGAGGCGAAGATGACGATGGAGGGACGCTTGTGACGGATGCGGTGGACCGGGCATTCCTGCGGGTGGAAGAAAAACTCGCGGGGGCAGACCTGGAGACGTTAAAAGAACGAATTGAGTCCATCTCTTTTGAAGCGATGTTCGACCATGTACAGGTTTTGAACCGGACGGACTGGATTATGATCGGTGTCGCCGGAGTCGCGGGGGCGTTGATCGACATCATTTACGGTCGGCCGACCGGCTTTTCGGAACCGGAAATCAAGGACAACAGTCTGTTTGGCCTCGGGGAACAACTCAAAAATTTCGACCCTCAGAATAATCCCATTGATTTTCAAGCCGACGGGCCGGTGGGGGACCGTCGACTGTACTCCTACGGGCATGATTTGTTCCGGTTTTTTGAAGGCGTGAAGGAGATCATGAACGGGGTGTATCAAGGGATTTCGCCGGATGGTCATGGTGTGATCACACACGCCTTTGCGGGTTATTCCCCGGTCAATTTACATACGGCAATCATTACACTGATTTTGCATTTGTTCAAGGACTTCTGGACTTCGATGTCGCTGCCTCTTCCGGGCATGACGTGGCTCGCGAATTTGAACGGCGATCAGATGCCGGAGTTTGCCAAGAAGCTGTACGAAGATGGAGTGAACCTGCGGACGGTCACGGCGGAGATCAGCGCCACAGTGATTGTGGAGCTGACGATCCGGGTCTATCATCATTTTCGGTTCAGGGAAAAGTCTGTCAGTCAGAGGCACATTGAGGCGCACCGGGACCGGATGCTGGCATGCGCTCACGGTGTGGCATTGCTTGCGAACATCGGCAAGGTCGCATTTACGCAACAACCAAAGCTGCTCAACATCGGGCAATGGGCCATGTTCGCCCGGGCGGCGATTCGTCTGTGGCGGTACCACGTGACCGAGATCGTCGGCGAGAAGATGAGAGTCTCCAAAGAGCGGACAAATGTCATGTCTGAGGCGCTGGCTTCATTGCTCATCGATGGGCGCGGGAAAAAAGCGTTGTACGACGCGACCCTGCTGTTGCAAGACCGGAGCACCGACAATGCTCGTCTGGCTCGCTCTGCCAAGAGTGTGGCCGAATATATGTCTTTTCATACGAATCACATGCGTGCCGGTTACGAGGAGCTGTTGGCACTGCGTTGAAAGGAGACAAAGGATGGGGACACAGTCCATCGAGGTATTGCGTAGCATCAGCGAGGTGCCGATCCCCGAAACGCTTCTTCAGGGTTCGGATTTCAGCCAGGTACCGGAAAAGATCAAAAAGGCATTGGAAGCACTGGAGTCCGCCGAAAAGACTGCGAAAAGCTACACTGACATGCCCTGGTATAAACAGATCATTAATGTTGTGTCCGGTGAAGCCCTCTTTGACACCATGACCATCGAAAAAACTCTGCTTGAGTCCCAGAAATTGCTCACTTGGCTGATGGTCATCAGTATTATGCTGACGAAAGAGATTCGGGACCATCAAATCCAAATCCACGACCTTCATGATCAGATTTATGACGTCTTGTGGAGACCGTCACTAACCTGGAAGAGCTGGGCAGCGCCTTCCATGAACTGTCGGAAAAGACGACTGAACTCCATAAAACGGTGCAGCCCGACCTTGTGAATCATATCCTTCAGAGAATGCAGCAGGCGGAGAATCGATATCTGGAATTTGACGCTAGCCAGAAAGTTTTACGCAACTCTCTCCACGAACTAAAGAGTGATCTGAATGACCAATTGTCGGGCATCCAAGCCGCTGTTGCAGTGGGTGCGAAGGAGTTCAAAAGTTATCGACGCAGCATCGTGAGAGCGATCGCGATCGCCATCGGTGTGACCAACCTGGCCTGGTTCGTCGCCTTTTTGTGGCTACACGCAGTAAAATAAGCGGGCGCAGCCGACGCTCCAGATTCATCACCAGCATCTGAAGAGCGATGACCGTCTCGCTGGTGGATCGCAGGCGTGCCCGGATCAAGCCAAGCCCGTACACACGCTTGCCTTCGCCGAACTTCCCTTCGATCGCGTTGCGTTCTGCGGCGTTCTGCCGTTCCAGCCGTGCCTGCACGGCACGGTCCGCCTGCAACTGACGACCCAAAGGAGGACCGCTCAGGCGAATCCCGCGTTGCTTGCAGTAACGCCGATTCTCTCGATTCCGGTAGGCCTTGTCGGCCAACACAGCTTCCGGATAGCAGCCGTACCGTTCCCGGTAGGCTTCGACCGCGGCCTGCAGGGTTTGGCCTTCGTGGAAACCGTCCCACCCGAGGTGTTCGATCCGGGCATACCCGTTCAAGTCCCTTGGTTCGCTCTAGGAACTTTCTACTGCCCATGGCAACCTGAAACGGGTTCGGTGATTTCCGCGGGACTTGTCCCGCTCCTCGTAGATTTTCGTGACGGCCTTTTTCTTCAATTTACGCGGTTATGGATGTTTCTTCCTGCTGTGGTTGGGGGTGTACACACTTGTGTAATGCGTCCATGAGCAGCGGGATTTGGCGATATCCCTTGACGGTCCGGAATTTCTTCTCCGCCTCGAGAAAACCCGCGGCAGCCCAGCGTAGCACCTGTTCCCCATTCTGCCAGCACTTCACGTTCCGACTCGCCATACGCACCTTTTCATGTGCCGATTTGTTACCGCTAATCCATAATGGCCGAATGCTGACGGGATTGCCTGTCCAGAAGTTGACGGATACAATGTCCATAAGTCTGGGAAAGGAAAAGGGTACCTCCGTTTGAATGGATACTGCTGTCACCCAGTATCCACAGAGGTACCCAATCATCATCACCTGTGATCATTGTATCAGATTTTGAGCTCGTTGAAACAGGTGTAGACGGGGTTTTTTGTTCGGAGTGAGGAATCGGTCCCCTGTCCGTGTTGTGAGGGGGCGCTTGGCGTGATTGGCAGTCGGCGTCGTGTGAGCGTCAAATAGCACGCACCTAGCGCCGGGCCCTCTTTTGCGAGATGATCCCTCCAGAATCCAATCATGGAGGGATCATCGTGACGAAGGCAGAGTTGGCGGAACTTCGTGAGCTTTGGCGGACCCGCGTGGCCGATTTCCGGGCCAGCGGGCAAACCGGGGCTGCCTGGTGTGCGGCTCACCAAATCAAGGAGCATCAGCTTTGGTATTGGGTGAGCAAGTTTAAGACAGAGGCACCCCCGCAATCACAACCCCATTTTATCTCGATCCGTGTCCAGGATGCTCCCGAGGGTTCGGAAATGGCCCTCTCTGTCCGTGTTGGACCCGCCATCATCGAGGTCAGGCCCGGTTACGATTCGGACTTGTTGCGCGACGTGGTGCGCACACTGGCGTCCCTATGCTGAATGGGAACATGGCACTCGAACAGCGTGTGTACCTGACGTGTGGCAACACGGACATGCGTAAATCCATTGACGGACTGGCTGCCCTGGTGCAAGGAGTCTTTCGAGTTGGACCCGTTCTCCCCTTGTCTAATCGTCTTCCGGAAACGGGACAAGCTGAAAATCCTGTTGTCAAGACCAAAATAAATTTCCTCGAAAAGATCAATCGAAAATTCCCCAGTAGCACCGTTGGTGGTTGTCATGTAGGGCTTGATACCCGCCCCCCTAGGGGGGCGGCGCGCGCCCAACAAAACCCATTTATCCCAGTTTTCTTTCTCCGCCTTCCGGTCGGAACAATCCTGCCTTTTTCTTCTCTTTGACCCGATAGCTTTCCCCTTTGATGTTGATCGTTGTGGAATGGTGCAACAGCCGGTCCAGAATTGCCGTCGCCAAAACCGAGTCCCCAAAGATCTCGCCCCACGCCCCGTACGATTTGTTGGACGTCAGGATGATCGATCCCTTCTCATATCGTTCCGAAATAATCTGGATGAAGAAATGGGCTGCCGTTTCGTCCATCTTCCGGTATCCGATCTCGTCGATGATCAAGAGCCGCGGTTTGGTAAATACGCGCAATTTCTGACGAATGGTCCGGTTTTGGTCCGCCTGTTGCAAAGTCTGAACCAGGTCATGGGCCGTCGTGAAATAGACCGTATACCGCTGCTTGATCGCCTCCAGAGCCAGGGCCACCGCCAGGTGGGTCTTCCCCACACCCGGCGGCCCCAGAAAAATGACGTTCTCTTGGTGCTCGATAAACCGTAGCGTGGCCAGGTCACGAATCCGCCGTTCGTCGATGGACGGCTGAAACTCAAACTCAAACTGTTCCAGCGTCTTGTGGTAGGGCAGGTTGGCCATCCGGGTCCGTGTCTGGATGTACCGGTCTCGTTTGGCCAGTAATTCCTCCTGAAGAAGCTTGTCCAAAAATTCCAGATACGATATATTGTGTTTGGCAGCTTCCTCGGCGTGGTGGTGAAGAACTTCCGGGACGCGGGTCCATCCAAACTGCTCGAAAGCCTCTTGAAGGCGATCTTGAAGTCCTGTCATGGTCTCACCGCCTCGTCGAGAAACTGTTCATACACCGAAAGGTTCCGTTCGACCACTTCGGGGGCGGGTCGAAGGACGAGTTTGGGCTTGGGTATGGGGACCCGGCCCTCTCCTGCCGAGACAAGCCCCTCGAAGTGTTTTTTGTCGATGATCACTTCGCCCTTTCCCGTCGCCTTGACGTGCTCTGCGATGAGTGTCTCGCCACTGTAAATCCGAATCTTGCCGTTTCTCTCATCCTGAATTTGCACGGTCTGTCCAACGAAAGGGAAGGGGACGGAATACCGGCTGGCCTCGAAAGAAACTAGGCAGTCGGTGGAGACTTTCCGCGAATGACGATCCACCTGCTCAAAGGGAATCGGGTTAAGGGGTTTCAGTCGTTCCTCGGGCCACCGGTCCACGGGTCTTGCCCACGTGGTGCCATGAACCCGTATGTTGGCCACGTGATCCAGCCACCAACGCGCCTGTTGGTTCAGGTCGTCGAGCCCGCGGAACTCTCGAATCCGCGGCCAAAGGTTTTTCCGCACGTACCCGATCCCGTTTTCCACTTTTCCCTTCGTTCGGGCCCGGTAGGGCTGGCAGCGTTTCAGCAAGAACCCGTGGTGATCGGCAAAGCGGGCAAAACGCTCGTTCCAGATGGGGTGTCCCTGTTCGTCACTCCCCGCGACAACGGTTTTCATGTTGTCGTACAGAATCACATCGGTTCGCCCATTGAAGTAGTTGAAGGCTCGCAGATGGCATCCGATGAGCGTTTCCAACTTCTCGTCCTCCGTAAACTCCAGATACATCATCCGGGAATACCCGAGAACCATGACAAAAGCGTATAGACGCTTGGTCCGTTCCAGCCACTGCACACTGAACTGTCCCCAGTCCACCTGGGCCTGATATCCAGGTTCTGTTTCAAACCGGACCGTGGCTTTGCTTCTCACCACAGGCCGCAGAGGCTGCATGAACAGGCGTAACATCGTGATCCCTCCGGTATACCCACGGGCCCGGATCTCCTCCAGAATGACCCTGGCGTTCACACATCCCTCCTCCATTCGCTGTTGGATATACTCCTTAAATGGGTCCAGCTTGCTTGGACGCTGCTCCTTCCGTATGTACTTTTCCGGCTCCTTTTTCTCCAGCCACTTCCGAATCGTTTTGCGGTCCCTCCCAAGTTCTTCCGCGATCTGAGTGATGCTCATGCCTCTTCGTCTCATCTCATGAATCATATAAAACTCCCCATTCTGAATCATGATTCCTCTCTCCTCCACGGAGAGAGTGTGTGATGAAAGCGGGGAATTTTCAACTGATCCTAGTGGGGATTTTATCACCGATCCTCACAGCCGTTCTTGCTCCCCTACCCGCTGCATCTGTTTCCAGAGGGTCATGACACTAACCCCCGGCACCCAAGTCTGGAGAATTTTCGCCGCCCGGTGGTAAGACATCTCCGTGGCCAAATCCACCATCCGCTCCATGCAGACGATCCGACACCCGCCGCCGAGGGGCAAGACCTAAAGCTTCATCCAGCAAATAGACCCGCCGACCGGTCTCACAGTCCCGGTAATACCGTCTCCGGATGCGGAGGGGTCCCAATGAGGTCAGCACCGTCCGGGTCTTGGTATGGACCAACCGCCACCGCCGAGGATCCCGCTGGCGCATGAGGTGGTCGTCGTAGCTCTCCAAGAGCACCTCCAGGACTATGCAGGCCAACCAACGATCCAGCCCTTCTCTGGTATTCTCGAAGAAAAGGGGGGTCCCCAACTCAAGCCCTCGCCAATCGACACATCGTGCAACGTGCTTCTGTTTGGCGATGTCCACACCGATGACCAATGTTGCCTCGGTGACCCGTTCGATCTTTGCGTTTTGATTCCTTGCCATGGTGGCCACCCTCCTGGGATATGTGGTGTTTTGGACTCCTCTACAATACCAGGAAGTTTTTTATTTGATCAAATTGTGAATTTCTTTCACTACAGGACTGCTCATCTCTACATGGTCAAATGCAAAATCGTGCGATTGAGTGAAAAAACCGGAAAAAACCACTTTCTCTGAGAGAGGACACCATGGAATACCGCAGAAATGGGTAGGGATATGCCACGAAAGGTCCTTAAGAGCCCTTCGTTTCGTATCATGTAGCTTTGCTGGAAGAGCAACCTAAAGGAAGCCTTCCTCTTAATGACGAAAATGAACTATACACGTTTGTCTCTCTACTCACTCATGACAGATTCATAGACGAATTAAGATGACATTTTTTATAGACGCTTGACAACATGTTGTGAGCCTTTTTCGATGCTGAAAAGGTCAGGACGGATAAGGGGTGAAGAGAAGGGGCCAGAAAACTTTCCCCCAGAGGGCCCCAGAAAAGACAGGGGTTTTGGATGGGAGTGAGGGGTAGGTTCGGGCAAATTCACCCCAGTCCAATAAGACAGGTGAGTCCCCTTTTGTTAGAATCGTAGTTGGAGAAACCATCCAACAAGGAGGACTCACCCGTATGGCCATTATACCACAAATCGAACTGTTTTCCTGGGAAGAGATTGAGCCGCTTGGAGATCTGGAACGCCTCCGGCTGGTTCTGGAACATCTGCCGGACGAAGCGCTCATGGTGCAACTGGAGAAATCGAGAGGTCATGGGCGAGATGATGACTACCCGGTTCGCGCGATGTGGAACTCGATGTTGGCAGGGATGTAGAAGGCGGAGCTCCTGGGCCAGGTAACCACGAACCTGACCCTGGTTTGGCATGGCCTGAACCACCCAACTTGCGGGTGATCAACCAGATAATGGGCTTGTCGAGCTCAACGCGCTGATGGGATTCGTGCTGAAGGTTCGGGGAAAAAGGGACATCGAAAAAGGCTCGTTGTTTACTCGTCTTGACAAAGTGATTCGTCTCAAAGAAAATTGAAAATGATTCAGAACTTGTAGCCTTGCTATTGGAGTCAAGGAAAGTAAGAGAACGGCACTTCACTAAAAAGTACGTTGGATTCAAAGGTCGGGTTTAAGTGAAAGCTGGAAAGAGGACACCCTTTTCTATTCCTAGAGGCAAGGGTTTCGGGTGCTGTAAAAGGTGATGATGCAGCTTAATATTATCCCTAAGCATCAAGGCGCACTGCTCTTTCAGTCTTTATCAGTGTGCACCAAGGAAACTGAGATGGGGGTCGATTTGGGACAGTTTATGATCCTTAGCGAACATAACCGCTTTGGTTTTGGTGGACATGAAACTTTTCCTTTCCGCTACGGGTGGTTGAAAAAAGCTGTGGATGGTATACAAGTGCTAGGTGATGACCGGGCCATCGTTGAGCTTGGTGTTGGCAAAAACATGGTCCGGAGCATCAGACACTGGGGGCTTGCCACCCAGATGTTAAGAGTTAGGAACGGGCGTCAGCTAGAGGTGTCCGAAATTGGACGGCTACTCATGCAGAAATGGGACCCCTACCTCGAGGATCCCGCTTCCATGTGGCTGATCCATTGGCTCCTTATCTACAATCCTGCCAGAGCTGCGGTCTGGCATCTGGTCTTTACCTCCTATACTAAGCCTGAATTTACCAAAGGGCTGCTTGTAGAGTTTCTCTCTGACTATGCGGCCCGACATGGCCTCAAAGTGAAGGAGTCTACCGTGAGCCGAGACGTTGACTGCTTTATCCGTTCCTATGTCGCCTCCCGTTCGGATAGGGAACTCTTGGAAGACTCTTTTGGTTGTCCTTTGGCCGAACTGGCGCTGATTCAGCCCTTGCGAGACGGGGAGGGATTCCGATTTGCCATCGGTCCCAAGCCGACCTTGCCCTTAGAGATTTTCGGGTATTCCCTGTTCGACTATCTCGAAAGAGTAGCCCCTACGCGACAAACCCTGAGCCTCAGCGAGTGTCTCTACGGTCAGGGTAGTCCGGGTCAGGTCTTCAAGCTTGACGAGAACAGTCTCATTGAGTACCTTGAGGCCCTGCAGGAATACACGGAAGGGGCCGCCCTGCTCGACGAGACTGCCGGACTCAAGCAGTTGTACTGTCGGAGAAAGGTGGCGCCTTTGAGCTTTCTAGATGCCTATTACGCCGGGTGGAGAACATGATCTTGACTTGCCCCTTCTTTCGTTCCGTGCATTTGGAGCATGATTGGATTGATGAAAGCGCAATAAGAGGTTACCGCATCACTGCCGGGGTGAGGGCAGTGTTGAACCGAATCCTCGAGGGACTCGGTATCGGACATGAGCTGGCTTTTACCATTACTGGTCCCTACGGAAGTGGTAAGTCTGCATTTGCCCTCTTTCTCATCCAGTTGTTGAGCCGCGGTACGCAAAGTTTGTCCTATGCCCTACTCAAAGCTACAGACCCGGTCTTAGCCGAACGTGTGCTGCCCTTATTAAAAGTTCCTTTCTTTCCCATCCCCCTGACCTTGCGTCGCGCACCGCTCTCCCAGATGGTGTTAGAGGGTTTGCAACGGGGTTTAGCCCGCCTTGGAGGCAGTGATCTTGGAAAACCTCACTCTACTGCAGATGGGCGCATGGTCTTGGAGGGCTTTGAGACCCTCCAAACGCGTGCGGCCGAGGCCGGGTACGGTGGGGTCATCCTGGTGCTCGACGAGCTAGGCAAAGCTCTGGAGTATGCCGCGCGGCACCCCGGAGAGGACATCTATCTCCTGCAGGAGCTAGCCGAGTTTGCAGTGCGTGCAGAGCATCCGCTACTCATTGTGGGTATCCTGCATCAGGCCTTCGAGCAGTATGGGGAGCATCTTGAGCTTTTCGCCCGCCGCGAGTGGGCTAAGGTACAGGGGCGTTTCAGCGACATCGCTTTCTTGGAGCCCCCCGAGGAGCAGGTGAGGCTCGTGGCCTCGGCCGTGGCTTCCCTCGGTCTGGAAATGAAGACAGAGCAGGCTAGGGTAGCATGTCTCCTCGTCGGAGGCGGTTTCACCCTGCCGGGCTTGGGGGAAGAAGATCTAGCGGACTTGGCCGCTCGGGCCTACCCCTTGCACACTACAGTACTATTAGCCCTGCCATACCTCTTCCGCCGCTTGGCTCAAAACGAGCGCTCCATCTTCGCGTATCTGTTCTCGGGAGAACCTTTTGGCCTTCAAGATCTTCTGCGCCGAGGCGAAAGGGTGGTGCGGCTGTCCCACCTCTTCGATTACTTTATGACCAATCTCACGGGGGCATTGAGCCAGAATACCTTTGCAAGGAGGCTCTTAGAGGTGGCCGACGCCCTAGAGCGGAGTCCCGACCTCTCACCTCTTGAGGCCGAGATTTTGAAAACCGTGGGCTTGATAAACCTGCTAGGAGAGGTCTCGCCACTGCAGTCTAAGGGATCCCTAATCTCCCTGGCCGTGTCCGATACCCCAGCAGACCCTGAGATAGAAGCTGCATTGGTCCGTCTACGGGAGCGTTCGTTGCTGGTCTTCCGACGCTTTGATGGGACCTACCGTGTCTGGGAGGGGAGCGACATCGACCTTGAGGCCCGTCTTGAAGTCGCCCGCCCTAGGGTGAGGGATTATCCGCTCTCTAAGGTGCTCTCTCGTTATCTGTCCTATCGCCCCTTGGTAGCCCGACGTCATAGCTACGAGAACGGGGCGTTGAGGTTCTTCGAGGTACGCTACCTAGATGCGCCGGTAAGCGCCAAAGCTATGAAGCCTCAAGGTGGAGCTGATGGGGTCGTCGCATGCTGTCTCCCGGCCTCGCCCCTACACGCTGAACGCTTCCTAGAGTGGGCCCGCAGCCAGGAGATCGCGGGGCAAAAGCATTTAATGCTGGTTTTGCCCCAGGAAATTAGGAGACTGCGCGAGGTGGCCCATGAGCTTGCCGCAGTGCATTGGGTGTGGGAGAACACTCCCGAGCTGCGCGACGATCGTGTAGCCCGTCGCGAACTGGCGGAGCGCACAGCGGCTCTCGAAAGGGTCGTTGCCGAAACGGTAGGCTACCTCATGGACCCAAACCCTGAACCCAAAGGAGCGGGTGCGCTGTGGATCTATGGTGGGGAAGTTCGCGAAGTTCGCAGTCCTAGAGAGGTTTCTTCCCTGCTTTCGGAGGTCATGGATCGGCTTTATCCTTTGACCCCACGGCTCCACAACGAGCTTATCAATCGCCGGATCCTTTCTTCGGCAGCCGCCGCAGCCCGCCGAACGCTGATTGAGAGGATGTTCACCCAAGGGGAAAAACCATTCCTGGGCATGGAAGGCTATCCTCCCGAGCGTAGTATTTACGAATCGGTCTTGATGGCTACGAGGCTACACCGAGAGGAGGACGGAGTCTGGACTTTCGCTCCACCTTCGGGGGATGATCCCAGGGGGTTGCGTCCAGTCTGGGAGCAGATGGAGTGCATGATCTTCGGTGCTTTGAACGAGCCCTATCCTGTAGATCGGCTTTTCAAGCAGCTTTCTTTGCCCCCCTATGGTGTCATGTCCGGGGTTCTGCCGGTATTGTTGGCAGCTTTCCTGCAGGCGTATTCCGATGAAACAAGCCTCTACCGGGAAGGCACTTTTCTTCCTGAGCCCGGCGTTGCCGACTTTGAGCTGTTGATGAGGCGGCCGGAGCTCTTTGCCGTTGCTGGCCATCGCCTCCAAGGCGAACGGGCCGCCGTTGTGGCTCGACTGAGCAAGAGCCTTGAAGTCAAATCCGCAACTGTACCCGTGGTTCGGGCATTAATTCGCATGGTGCGTTCTCTTCCCGACGCCGCCTGGCGCACACGGCAGCTTCCTGCGGAAGCGCTAAAGCTGCGAGAGGCCTTTGAGCAGGCCCGCTCTCCTGAGCGGTTGCTTTTCGTGGACTTACCGCTAGCTCTAGGAGAAGCACCCTTTAACGAAGAACCCCCTAACGAAGAATGGCGCATAGCCCGATTTTTCGACAAACTCAATCAGGCCATTCAAGCTTGGGCAGCTTTCCAGCCCAACAGGATTCAAATGGCCCGAGACATCCTCCTCACCGCTTGCGGATTGCCAAAGGGTGAGGCCGGGTGGCGCGAGCTTCGCCGCCAGGCCAAAGAGTTGGAAGGAAAGGCTGTCCATGCGCGACTGGTGCCCTTAATTAACCGGCTCAATTCCCTTGGTGAAGAAAGCAACGTGTTAGAGAGCGTGCTTGCCTTGGTAGCCGGTAAGCCTCCCAAAAGTTGGAGTGATGCCGATTTCGAGCGCTTCCCGGTGCAAGCGGAGGCACTGGGGACCTTCTTTAGGGAAGCCACTCACCTGCTGGGGGTGCTGACTTCGGAGGAAGAGGCACAAAGCATAAAGATGGCGGAGTTAATTTGTCATCTTTTAGAAAAAGAAAAGATACCATCTCATGTGGTGCGTGCCACTTTGGTGCGTCTACTTCGAGAGCTTTAATCATAGCCAGAGGGGGATCCATTTATGGAAGTTATGGAAGCCAAGCCGGTACGCCACATCCTTTCCCTTTCTGGGGGCAAGGACAGTACGGCCCTGGCCATCTATTTGCGGGACAAGGTGTCCGATATGGAGTACGTATTTATGGACACGGGAGAGGAACTGCCTGAGACCTACGAGTATTTGGAGAAGCTCGAGGCGTACTTGGGCAAGCCGATCGTGCGGCTAAACCCTGACCGACCTTTTTCTCATTACTTGGAACTATATCGAGGTGTACTACCAGATCCCCGAACTCGTTGGTGCACCCGGATGCTCAAGATTAAGCCGTTCGAAAGGTACGTTGGGGACGACCACGTTATCAGCTATATAGCAATTCGGGCAGATGAACCACATCGCAAAGGCTACATTTCGACAAAACCTAACATTACTCCACGTTATCCCTTCATGGAAGATGGGATTCGCAAAGAAGATGTTTATCGTATCCTGGAAGAAAGCGGTCTTGGGCTTCCGCACTATTACCGATGGCGTTCACGCTCAGGTTGCTATTTCTGCTTTTTCCAGCAACGAATTGAGTGGGTAGGATTGCTTGAAAACCATCCTGACCTTTTTGAAAGAGCTAAGCGATACGAAAAAATCGACCATATTACCGGAGAAAGATTTACTTGGAATCAGAGAGAAAGTTTAGAAGAACTTTCTAAACCGGAACGAATAGCCCAGATCAAAGAAGAATGTATGGCGAGGCCGCGATCTGAGAGTAACAAGAACTTCTCCTTGATGGAAATCTTGGGCGAAGACGTTGACATTAATGATAGCCAATCTTGCTTGGTTTGTCATTTATAGTATGGAAAGGAGAAGAAAAAAAGGAGGTGAAGTTGGTGGGTAGAATCAATTTGGTGAAAACAATTTATTGACGAACACATTGGTTATGCCTCTTTTCTTAAAAACCTTCATAAAACCTTCAAGGTGAGACTATGAAACATCGTATTGGTACGGTCTTTCACGAGTCGTTTTCGCTATCACGTCCCGCACTCTCAGCTATTCTACGCATTGCTGTTGAAAGTAGAAAAGAAGTGGGCTTTGAAACTATTCGCGAAGAAACCCATCTGGGCAATAATTATGTGAAAGCCATGCCCCGTTATGCGGTAGGCGCAGGACTTCTCGAGAACAAAACCTACCGTCTCACCCCATTGGGCCATTACGTGTACGATAACGACCCTGGTCTGAGCCATCCGTCTACGCAGTGGCTTATGCACTACCACTTGAGTGCTCCGCTGGGACCGGGAGCGGTCTTCTGGCACTACCTTGTTAGCTGCCACCTACGCCCTGGGGCTAGGCTGTATCCTACTTCTTTGCGCCAGGACGTACGGGCATTTGTCCGTGAAGCTGAAGGCAAGGAGCTAGCAGATCGTTCTGTGCGCACGCTGATTACGGTGTTTACTGGCACCTACGTCAAAACCGATGGGCTGGGTCAGTTGGGTATTTTACAGGAGCAGGGTAATGAATTCGTCGTACAAGAGCCCAATTCGCCATCCGCGGGAGTCATAGGCTACGCGTTGGCACACTATTGGGAGCAGACTTGGCCTGGGCTAGGACAGGTGAACCTCAACGATCTATACGAACCGGGGGGGTTCGCCAGCCTTCTGCTTCTCAATGCTTTTACCCTAGGGAGTCGCCTACGGGAACTACAAAGTAAACGATTTCTTGAGCTTCATCAGATAGCTCCACCCCATCAACTAGTGCGGCTTTGGAACTCTCCCGTTGATTTTCTTCCCCTTCTTTACGAGGGAGGGTAAACCATGATCGGCTCAAATCCTAATGACCTTGTGAAAGTGCTTCGCGGCGGAGGGCTCATGTGCCGTACGGGCATTCTTCTCATACCTACCCATATTCTTGGGAGGGAAACCAGCATTGCTGCTGAATACAATCTCGATTCACTGGATTATGTCTCCTGGAAAGAAAAGTACTTACTTCCAGGGGGACGCTTTCTCGGTCTCAATTCGGAAAAACTTCTTGGGGATATGGATCGGCTCTTGCAAGAACCAAGCCATACTGACGCGCTTCTGATTTACAACCTTGACTTGGCTTTAGCGTACCTTTCCTATCGGGAACGAAATTCTTTTTGGCGCTTCATGCGGACTAACTTCAGAAAGCGCCCAAAGTCCCTTGTTCTTGCCTTACCCAGTACCGCCACAAAACTTCTTCCGTATGATGAAGAACGTGTGATTTGGTATAAAGAAGGCCGGCTTGCAATTTTTGAAGAGTTTGGGAGGGCCACATGAATATGAATGTCCGAGATTTGACCACTCCTAATCTCAATGCTGCTTTTCGCAACGATGTTCAGATAAGCCACTTCCGAAACGTGAAACAGAACCTGGAACTGGTGAAATCCTTTATATTCACTACTGCACACCATCCACAGAAAAAGTCCTCGGTCGAAGTGCTCAAGCGACTGATCGATGCTTTTGTAGAAGGCACAGAAAATCGCTTTTTGATCCGAGCTAGTTACGGCCATGGCAAGAGTCATTTAGGTTTGGTTCTAGCTAACTATTTTGGGGAATCTATAGATAGCGAAGAAGCAAAAGCATTGCTTGGCAGTCTCGAGCATACACTGAACGACTATGGTGCTTTTGCATTCTTCCGCGATTTCAAACGATTTCATAAGCCTTTCTTAGTCCTCTTGCTTCGGGGGGACGAAGCGCCGACTAATTTGCGCGACAAATTCTTTCGAGCCCTTTACGAAGCCCTTAACGACCACAAGGTTCTCCGTGGTGTTCGCCCGTCCTTTTGGTTTGAGAACGCCCTTAACGTGCTAGAGAGCTTTAGCACCGATGAAGCCGAAAAGGCTGAGCGGTACCTCGAAGCCTTCCGCTTGGACCTACCTACCTTGAAGAAGGAGCTTCAGGAGAGACGCTCAGATCACTATGGCCTCTGCGTTGAATTGGTTAAAGAAGTCAAAGGGGTAAAGCCTGATTTCGGTGGAGAGATCAGTCTCTCGGAGGCCATCAACTGGGCTGTGAAGGAACTGTGTGGCCGGGATGGCCCTTTAAGCGGTGTGCTTATACTGTTTGACGAGTTCAGTGCCTATGTTCGCGATTACCTCAGGATGCACACTGGAGGGACCCCGTTCCAGGAGCTCATGAATGGTGTTGAAGACCATCGGGGCAAGGTTCTGTTTGTGGCCCTAACTCAACACGAGCCAGAGAAGGTGGCCAAGAACGACGGGAGTGCCGAGTTTGAGAACCTGCTTAAGGAACTTAATCGTATCCCCCAAAACAATCAGCAACGAATGCTTTTGCAGACCACCTTGGAGGATGTACTGAGAGGCTACTTCCGCCTCAACACCTCTGCTTGGCGCGATCTCTTGAGGATTCCAGGGTTTACGGATCGAATCACTAAGGCAAGCGAGATCACCTTTGAAATCTTTAAAGAGCACTACCAAAAGAATCTAAACTGGGGTCTTAAGAACTTTCAGGAGAAAGTCACCAAAGCCTGTTTCCCTCTGCATCCCCTCACTACTGCCCTGCTTACTAGTGTCGAACTTGAAGCCGTAGCGAACCGCTCGGTGCTCAACTTTATTACCGATAGGGATGGTCCGGTCCAGCGAAAGCTCGATCAGCCAGCCGTTGTTGATGGTAGGCCTAACTGGGTTTTGCCCGTGGAGCTAGTAGATTACTTCAAAGAATCCTTAGGTGAACAAGCCTGGAAGAACTACCAAAGTGTCAATCTGCCTGATCTTTCAGAGGAGGCACACCTCGTACTTAAGGCCATGATGTTACAAACTGCGGCCAATATCCCGAGTAAGGGGGTTGGTTTCTTCAGACTCATCGCTGAACTAACTGGTCTTTCACCTAACGAATCCGAGCGCGTTCTCAAGAAGTTAGAGCAAGGACGATATATTCGCTACGACCCCATTCACCGCATTTATTCCCTCTGGGCAGGAAACAATCAGATCATTGTACTGGAGCGGATGCTAAACAAGGAGCTTGAACAACAAACTCAGATGAAGAAGCTCAGTATGTTCCTGGAAGAAGTCGATGAGTGCGGAAGCAACAAGGCTACCGATATATTAAATTCTGCAGGATTACTTGAAAAACACGAAGTAGAAGTCTCCTGGGGGCACAGACAGGATTGGGCTGCTTCTGAGGTCGTTTTGGGTCGTAACGGGTCTACGGTGCAGTATCTCGAGCGCCTAGCAGCACGCTATACCGCAACCCCCGATAAGATGCCCGAAGCACGGGGGTTAGTGGTCCTTTTCCTGGCAAAAAACGAGGAGGAGGTTGCATTCTTTCAGAGAGAACTTGCTCAGCAGATAGATGTTTCCTTTAAACTGCGATCCGCGCCTCTGCTCTTTATCCTTCCGGACCGTCCGACGCCTGAACTCTTTGACGCAATTCTGAAATACACATTGCTTGACGATCGCGTTTTTGCTGACAAGGCCGTAAAGCAGGTAGGCCTTCAGATAGTGGAGGAGGAGAAAAAACGCTATGCCGAGCAGATCAAATCCGGCCTCGAGGTCCTCCGCCGCGAGGGGCGCTTAGAGGTGCCCCTGGATTCTAGAGGGAAGGTTCAAGCCCTTGGATTCCTGTCGCGCACCCCTAACCGAATTGCGCGAGCGCTACGGGAAACGTACTTTATTTCATATAAAAACCATCCGGGGGAATTCTTCATACAATACCGTGCATCCAAGGGTAATGTTCCTAGTGGGGTCAGTACACTCATTTCTCTATTGGCATTTAACGATCTTTCGAATGGCTACAGGGGCCTAGCCCGGATTCCGAAAGAGATTGTGGATCAGTTTCTGCAGAAATCAACTGCCTGGGGTGTTGTGAACGCGAAGCTACGCCTCCAGGAGCCTTCGGGAAACTTTACTCGGTTAGCTTGGGAACGCATCAATAACAGCTTGTCTGCCGGCCAGGAGTGGATCAAAGTCGAAATGGTGGTGCGGGAACTGCTTAACCCGCCCTACGGTTACGACTACAACACCTTGAGCCTCCTGATGGCCGCTTGGCTCGGGTACTACAGGCGCGACATTGACCTAGCTATTGACGGCAAGATCACTACGCTTTCACAGCTGGTCGAAGACCGAACTGCCAAGCCCAAGGATTTTATAAAAAAGCTGACAAAGGTTTCTACACGTAGGAAGAAACGCGATGAAGGTTCCATCAGGCAGATTATTGAACAGATTGAGCGAGGAGGGCTTTCCCGCGAGCAGGCTAAGGAGTGTCTTGCCATCCTGCGAGCCAGAGCCAACGAGGAGGAGATCCTCGATCCGGAGCTATTGGAAAATGCTAAGATGGCTTTGGCCAAGCTTGAACAGGGACTTAGGCAGCTCGAGGAGTACGAGAAAAAGGTTAATGTGATCCTACAGGTGAGCGAGGAAGCCAAAACGGTTTCCAAGATCGCTCAACAATTAGACAAGCTCAAAAAACTTAACGAGCCAGTAGTCGTTTGCTCAGGACATTGGAAGCGTGACCAATTGCGCGAAAAATTGCTTCAAAGGGCGTCCGAGCTGACAGATGAGCAGTGCAGGCTATACGAAAGAATTGATAATATTACCGACTACGGAAGGAACGAGGAACGGTTGAAGCGACTGTTTTCCCAACTTGAACTCCTTAGTCTCACCGAAGCTCAAAACCGTGTCAACAAGGCATTGAAGAACTTGGAGACCTCTTTTAAACAACTAAAAGCTTATGAAGAAGAAACCCAAATCCTTGGGTTCTTGCGATCTATAGATAGTTCTAGTAATTTGTTGAAACTGAGAGAAATACGCAAGGAGCTGGAGGGTTACACCCGGAACCCTTCCGAGCGGGTGCGTGCTGAAGCACAGGAGCGCTTGGAGAAGGTTGGGGCAGAAATTGAGTTCCTCGAGAGCTTCGTGCAGAGTCTTGAAGCACGGTTAAACGCACTTAGCAACCAGGCTGAGGTCCTGAAGCTGGAGCGCAAGATTCTGGAGCTGCGCAACCGCTTTGAAGGCACGCCGGATTTTCAGGACATTGAGGCTGCTGTGACCCGTTGCCGTATGTTGGCTGAATACTTCCGTGAGCTTGAGGCACCCCTTCCTAACGATGAACGTCTCGCAGCGGAAAAGCTGACTAAGATAGAAGGTTTAGCAGGGACCTTCGGCCAGTACCTTAGCGATAGTCAAGCTGCTCTTGCTTGCAAAAAGGCCGAGGAGCTGAAAGCACACGTAGCCAAGCTCGAGGAGAAGGCACGGGTCTGGCTCCAGGAAATGGTCGGACGCATAGATGCAGCTACAGAGCCTGAGTTCTTCAGGGAGCTTCGGGATGAACTCCAGAAGGCCTTGGGACGCTATGAGGGTAGCCCACTTGCCCAGGACATTGGGACAGTGTCCAAACGCTGTCTTGAGCTCGAGAAGCGTTTCCGGGAGGTGCGATCGAAACTTCACTTCGAAAAGCCCGAGGAAGCCAAGGCCAACCGGTTGCAACTTCAGGTTCTGTTAGAGTGGGAGGGATGGTCCGAGGCTCAACGTAAGGCCCTCATGGGAATCCTGGAAACGCTCGAAGAGAAGATCCAGCTGCGTGAGCAAAAAGCCAGGGACTGGCTTGAAGCGCGAAAACAGGCCTTCACGCAAGGCAGGGATCTCGAGACCTTAGAGCACGAAATAAAGAACCCTGACCCATTCCTTGACGAAAGGGGCCGACAAGAACTCGCTGAGCTGAAGAACCAGGTGGCCGAAGCTATCAACGCTGACAGGGTTCGCCGGATAGAGATCGAATTCCGACGGCTAATCGAGGTGGATCCCGCAAAGGCCAAGTCCTGCTTGGTTCAGCTTTTGCAATTGATGGAGGCCGAAGAACGCGTATGAGAAAGATCTACCTCAACCCCAATGCAGACGCGTATAAGCCCGAAGGAACCCGTGTGGTCTCTAGCGAAACCGAATTCTGGATCTATGCTTTGCGTCCTGAGCCTCTGGTCGTCCAAGGATTGAGGCTGTGTGAGTGGGCTCGGGAGTTTGCGGAGGGAAGGGGCCTCGAGGTGGAGGAATTGCCTTCGCCAAGCCGTATACTCAAGAGTTACTGCCCCGACCTCGATGCCTACGAGATGCAGGAGCTTGCCCCCAGATTGGCCAGTGTGCCCCCGGAGCCCACCTGGCCTCAGGTAGCTTATGCCCTCTGGAAGGAAGACTGGTTTGACGCTACAGGGCCTGAGTTGGCAGCACACTGGTTGCTCTGGTTATTGGGCGAGTTCTCCGAGGCGGAGCGCAAGGTGCTGCGATGTCTAGGTGCTTACTACCAAAGTCGTGTAGAACATCCCTTTGCCCAGGTTTTCTCTGCTTTTACACCTGAGAAGGCTTGGGAATGCCTCGAAGACTGGCTCGGTCTTAAGGGGGAGCAGAACCTGGGTTCCTTCCCTCTCGACCTACCTCCTCGGGTAAGAGAGCGCCTGCAAAGACTGTTTCGGGCTGATGCGCTGCAGTTGGGAGGCCGTCTTACGGAGAGTCTGCGTTTGTCGGCACATTTTGAAGTTCTAAAGCTCGCAGCCGAGGCGGATGCCCTTTACCTTAAGGAGCACCCCGAGATGTTAACCAAGGACTACTTGGATCTTCTTCACACTTACCTGAGTCGAGAAAGCAGGGAAATTCTCCGCCGACTTCTTCGTCCCATGCTTCCGGGGCCTATTCCTTCGGAGCCGGACGCATTGGTTTCATGGTTCATCCACGAGTATCTGCCCTACCGCGAGTGGGCTCCGGATGAGCAGCCAGAGGTTCAGCGGATCGGTCGCGAGTTTAGCCTGCGCTATCTCGAACTCTATCGAGAGGCCCTGTCCGGTGCAGCGGCTAAGCCCTGGCTGAGCTGGGTAAAGGCTGGAGAACTCAGGCGCCCGGACAGGGTAACCCTTCTATTGGTTCTTGATGGGCTAAGTTTCCCGGATGCGAGGTTGCTTTGGGAGGAGCTCCAGCGCAGGGAGGTATCTGGCCGTCTCACGCTCCTTAGCGAAGGATTGGCCTTTGCCCCTTTGCCTACGTTGACCAAGTTGGCCAAACTGGCCCTCCTTAGAGGGGTAAAGCCCGCTCTCGCACCGGATCACCCTGAGATTGGAACGATCTATTCTAGAGACAGGGATGTTGAACGGGCCTTAAAGCATGCCCAGCCGGGCGATCTGCTTATCTTTAGCCTTACCGAGCCTGACAAAAGCTATCATGACAATCCTGACAAGAAGGTGGCCCGAGATAAAGCCAATGGTGCTCTGGTAGAAATCGCAGGGAGGTTGATACGGCTTATCTTCGCTGCTCCCGACGGCCTTCCCCTCGAGGTCGTCATCACTACCGACCACGGCCGCCTGCTCTCTGGATCCTCGCGCGCTCAGGTTGCTCCTTCCGGGATGCGCCCGGAGGGCCGAGCTGCCATGGGTGGGAACGCGTTGCGTGAGCCCATTGAAGTGCGGGGAGATTTGGCTTTCCTGCACCGTGAGGCTTACGGTCTGCCCGAGGACTGCGCAGTCATCCTGAGTGGGGACACATTCCTGATGGAGGATGGAAAAACCGGACATCTGGCCTACCCCCATGGTGGGGCCTGGCCAGAGGAGGTCCTCATACCCTTCTTTGTGCTGTCCAAGGACCAAAAGCTTCTTCCCACCAAGGCATACCTCGTGGGCACGGGTGTGGCTGGCCGAATAAACAATGCCGTGCTGGTGGTGGAGAATCCTAACCCAGCTCCGGTAGAACTCGTTCAACTAGAACTTATCTTAGGGGGAACTCACACCGAGCCTTTGGGTAGCATGGCAAACCCCATGAGTCGTACCGAGTGGTCCATTGACCTTAACCCATGGCCCGAGAAAAAGGTTCTTAAGAATGGTCAAGCTCGCCTAATTTACAGGCTACCCGGAGGCAAGCAGGACGCAGCCCCGGTAGAACTTCGGCTTACCTCTCTGGAGATGTACGAGCAGAACGATATCCTGGGGGATTTGCTATGAACGTAAGATCCGATCTCAATCGCAAGGTCGTGGAGGTTTTCGGAAGGCTAGCCATAGACAAGCGAAGGCTTTTGTTTAGCCAGCTGCAGAAAAGGGGTATCTCTGCTTACGTGGCTGAATGGGTCCTCGAGTCCGTGGTTCCTGGTGTGGGCCCCCTTTTGCCCGAAGAGGCCCACAAAGTGCAGGACTGGGCTAAGCGGGTCATCCCCGGCCCTAAGGACCAAAACATCATCAAACACCGACTATCCCAAGGGGAAACGGTCCGTGTTCTCACTCCAGTGGAGGTCGAGGTTGACCTAAACCGTAAGAAAAAGCCATCGCACTTTGCTCGCCTTCGTCTGCTGGGTATCGATGAGGCCTACATTCCCACTGAACTATTGGAGTACTATCCAGACTTACTGCGCCATGGAATGTGGGGAGTAGTGGAGCTTAGTCAGCTTGCCGAGGGTACAGCCATTCTAAGCTTTAAGCCCATGCAGGCCACGGTGAATCTCGAGCTCTTCAAGGATACCCGACGGTCCTTCAGCCTCGAGGAGTGGCGGGCTCTCCTGCTGATCTCGATGGGCTACAATCCGCTGGCCTTTAACGAGGAGGAAACGAACTTGCTCCTGGCCAGGCTTCTGCCCCTGGTGCAGAAGAACTTGCACCTCATGGAACTTGCCCCCAAGGGCACCGGGAAAAGCTACATCTACGAGAACATCAGTCCCAAGGTGCGCCTGGTAAGCGGGGGGAATGTCTCGCCTGCAGTGCTATTCGTCAATAACGCCACTGGTCAGTGGGGACTTTTGGCCCGCTTTGCCGTGGTAGTACTCGACGAGGTCCAGACTCTGCGGTTCGACAAGCCCGAGGAAATCGTGGGAGGTCTAAAGGGATACTTGGCCAATGGGAAATTGACCCGCGGTGGTCTGTACGAGACCGCCAGTGATTGCGGGCTAGTGCTTCTGGCGAACATCCAGCTCGACGAGCGTCAGCGCCCCGTTAGGGATATCTTGGTAGAAGAGCTGCCATTTTTTCTTCAGGAAACTGCTTTCCTCGATCGTATCAGAGGCATCATCCCGGGGTGGCGGCTGCCCAAGCTCAGCGGTGACTACCTCATCGGCCCTGACACTGAGATTTCGGTAGGTCTGAAGTCCGACTTCTTCGGGGATGTACTTTTGGCCATGCGGGAGGATCTAGGCCCGGACCAATACTGTGCGCGCACCGTCAGTCTGAAGGGGGAGCGCCCCTACAAGCGTAACGAGGAGTCGGTGCGTACCCTGGCTGCAGGCTTCATGAAGGTGCAGTTTCCTCACGGCGATGTCTCACGGGAGGATTTTGAGCGATTCTGTTTGAGGCCAGCGATTGAGATGCGCCAACTGGTCTGGGATCAACTCTACCGTCTCGACGGGGAATATCGGCAGTATGAACACAATCTGGAGTGTGCATGATTCATGATCTACCTCGATTACCACGCCACCACCCCTCTGGATCCTAGGGTCTTAGCGGCCATGCGTCCTTACTTGGAGGTGGAATTCGGCAACCCATCGAACACTTTGTACCTTTCAGGGCGCCGGGCTGCTGCCGCAGTCGAGGATTCCCGCGAGAAGGTGGCCGCTCTCATCGGGGCTAGACCCCACGAGTTGGTATTTACCAGCGGTGCAACCGAGAGCAACAACCTGGCGATCCTGGGCGTGGCTAGAGCCTCTACTGAGCGGCGGAAAATGGTTAGCACCCCTATTGAGCACAAATCAGTGCTAGAACCTCTGCGGTATTTGTCCTCCCTAGGCTTCGAGGCGGTCTATTTGCCTGTAGATCTATATGGAAGGGTGGATCTTGAGGCCGCACAGCGCCTCATCGACGAGGAGACCCTGCTGGTATCGGTTCAGGCTGCCAACAACGAGATCGGCACCTTACAGGATATCGCGCAAATCGTTGCTATTGCCAAGGCACATGGAGCTTTGGTTCATACAGATGCAGCTCAGGCGGTAGGTAAGATTCCCGTTGATGTCGAGACCTGGGGGGTGGACCTTCTCTCAATCAGTGCCCACAAACTCTACGGTCCTAAAGGGGTGGGGGCCCTCTATGTGAGGGAAGGGCTCCGAAAGGCACCGCTGGTGCCTTTGGCCTTCGGTGGGGGTCAGGAAGGCGGCTTGCGGCCTGGCACCCTTAACGTACCTGGGATCGTGGGTCTTGGCGAGGCCTGCGCCCTAGCATACCGAGAGATGTATCAGGAAGCCGATCGTGTCAGAAGGTTGCGGGACCGGTTGGAGGAGGGGATAAAAGAGAGGATTCCAGGGGTCAAGGTGAACGGAGAACTCGAGCACCGGCTCCCCGGCAATAGCAGCCTGACCTTCCCGGGGGTGGAGGCAGACGCCTTGATCCTGAACATGCCTGAGCTAGCCCTTTCGATGGGTTCAGCCTGCAACAGTGGTGCCCTTGAGCCCTCCTATGTGCTAACTGCAATCGGACTTTCTCGAGAAGATGCCTCTTCTACTGTTCGTATTGGAATCGGCCGCTTCACTCAGGCGGAAGAAGTGGAGATTGTTGTGGGAAAAATCACAGAAGCATATTTCCACCTAATTGATTTGACAAAGGGTGCACCTTAAAGTAACCGGATGTCCCAGTACGGCCAACGAACTGCATAGTTTGTCATACGCTCGCTACAAGACACCAATGTCCTTGGTGCGTGTCAACGTTTGGGTAGGAGAGATCTCACGAGTACCGGTTCACAATCGTTGCTTCGCTCGGGCCAACTTCCGAAAGGCAGCCGCTGAAGGTCCTTCTAGCACTTGTAAGTGACTGCTGAGTTCTCCTTGACGGCCATGATGGCATCTTCAAGAATTTGATTGGGGATGGTAGAAATAAACTTAAAAATAAGTAAATAATAGGAGTATTTGTTCAAGTTAAGGGTAGTGTCCCCTCAAGTGATGTAAAATCACCATGTGTGTCAAGAGTGTGACAGGGTTGTCGTTGTCCCCGCCTGGAATTCTATCGCCCGTCGTCGCTCCGTCAAGGGACGCTGCGCTTGACCTGTCGGTCACCTTTGACCTCGCTCCTTCCGGGCGAGTGTCGGCAACTAGGGGACAAAGCCAAGGTTTGCGTGTGGCATACACGCCCCTCCTCCAGATGTAGATCTACTTCTGTAGCACGGATGCGGACGCGAGCAGGGTCTGATCCGGCTTCAGTTTCGCCATCGATTCCAGGCTGAAATACCGGCGGGACACCATCCACTCCTCATGTTGTTCCTGCAGGATGGATCCCATCAGTCGCAGCACGGATTCCCGATTGGGGAAGATCCCAACGACGTCCATCCGCCGTCTCATCTCACGGTTGAGCCGCTCCAGCGGGTTGGTGGAGCAGATCTGCCGCCAGTGCTCGCCAGGCAGTGCCATGAAGGCCAATACGTCCTCCTCCGCCGCCTCCAGGATCTGCATGGCCTTCGGGAACTTGCCCCGCAGTTCCTCCACCACCCGGCGCAGCTGAGTTCGAGCCGCCTCCTGGGTGGGCTGGGCAAAGATGGTCCGGATGATCGCCGCCACCATCGGCTGCTGTTTCTTCGGCACTTGGCTCAGGACGTTGCGGAGGGTATGCACTTTGCACCGTTGCCACGCAGCGCCGGTCAGCACTTCTGAAATCGCCTGCCGCAGGCCAAGGTGGGCATCACTGATGACCAGCCTGACTCCCCGAAGTCCACGCTCTTTCAGCCCTCTGAGAAACTCGGTCCAGAACGCCCCGTCCTCGCTGGTCCCGATGTCAAACCCCAGCACCTCACGCTCCCCGGTGTCCGTGACCCCGATGGCGATCACAAAGGCCATGCTCTGGACCCGCCCGCCTTCCCGCACCTTGGGGAAGGTGGCGTCCAGCCAGACATACAGATATTCCCGTTCCAGCGGCCGCCTTTTGAACTGTTGGATGTCCTCATCCAGTTGCTTACACAAACGAGAGACTTCACTTTTGCTGATGCCATCCAGCCCAAGCGCCCGAACCACATCGTCCACCTTCCGGGTGCTTACCCCATTGACATAGGACTCCTAGACCACGGCGGCCAGGGCCTGTTCCGCCCGGCGGCGTGGTTCCAGAATCGATGGGAAAAAGCTTCCCTGGCGAAGTTTGGGGATCTTCAGCTCGAGGGTCCCAAGACGAGTATCCCACTCCCGTTTCCGGTAGCCATTGCGGTGCGTTACACGTTCCTCGGTACGTTCGTAAGGATTGGCACCGATCTTTTGCGTGGCCTCCGCATTGATGAGAGACTGGGCGAACATCTGCATCAGTTCACGCAAGAAATCGATCTGTTGCTCATCCTGGATCTTGCGAATCCACTCAAGAACTGCGAAACTGTCAAGGGGAGCCATCGCTGCGTAACCTCCTACTAGTTTACTTTCCACACTCTAGTAGACATGCACGGTGGCTCCCTCGTCAATTGGGGAGGACCAAATTTACACCACTACCTGAGACTCTAATCAAGTTTTTTAAGGAGGTAAACCCGATTGTGAGGAAAGCGCTATGGGCAAAATGGATCTCACTTATAGATCCACAGATTCGATAACGATCTTATAAGACAGTTCTCTATTATCTCGTAATACCTTACGAGCATTTATAGAGATTATTTTGGAGTCGTTTTCGAGTAATAACGCTCGACTCGGGTGAATCCCCTCGTTCTCTGGTTTTAAGAATTCGTGATGGATTTTGGTCCGCGGGTTACTGTTTACGGCTTGTAAGCCGTCACATATGCCAGTGATGAAATTGTCTAAATCGCCTCTTTCCAAGTCGGAGCGTGGGAGGAAAAGCGTAAGCTCTAGTTTTACAAACGAACGGAAACAGTCGGAAATTCCTTCTTTCTCCATAGCCTCTAATGCCTTTCGACGTAATGAAACGAGACGCGCAATTTCATCATCTTTTCCCCACATGGAAGTAGCCCCGTTTTTTCTTGGCGGTTTGCCGTCGACCTCAAACTCAATCCTCATAACGATCTCCTCCATGCAATTATTTTCCTTGAACGTAAGCGTATAATGCTGCCCACCGTCCATTTGTTTGCTCATTGATTGTGGGAAGATCATCTACAACAAGCAACCCCGCCAGGGAATCCGGCGGGGCAGTGGGCCGTGCTATGCTCTTTTACCACGTCTGCGTATGTTATCCGGCAGACGGTCCGACCATGGCAGGAGTTCACCCAATGCCTTCGGGTCATCCGTTTGGATGTTCGGCAACCGTTCGAACAGGTATTTCAGATACAGATACGGGTCCAAACCGTTCTCCTTCGCCGTCTCCACCAAGCTGTACGTGATGGCGCTCGCCCTAGCGCCACGTGGAGTGTTGGCGAACAGAAAATTCTTCCGGCCGATCACGAACGGCTTGATCGACCGCTCGCTCCGGTTGTTGTCCAGCTCCAGGTGGCCGTCTTCAAGAAACACCACCAGCTTGCTCCACTGGTTCAGACAGTACGCAATCGCCTTGCCCAAGACACTCTTGGGTATCACCTGGGCGCTTTGCTCCTGAAGCCGTGCCAAAAACGCGTCAAGCACCGGCCGGCTCAACGTCTGCCGCCCTGCATGACGTTCCTCTGGAGTGGCGTCCTTCAAACCACGTTCAATCTTAAACAGTCTGTTGCAATACTCCAGTCCGATCCTGGCCGCTGTCGGTTTTTTCCGTTCCGATGGGGGAAGCGTCTTGAGCGCTTCGTCGAACTTGCGCCTCGCGTGCGCCCAACAGCCCACCAGGGTGACGTTCTCGAGGTCGTGGTACCCGCTGTACCCATCCACATGCAGGTAACCCTTGAACCCTTGCAGGAACCTCTTCGGGTGCTCTCTTGAGCGGCTCTGCTGATAGTCGAACAACACAATGGGTGGACCGTCTCGCCCG
>NZ_JAILZZ010000039.1:0-33071 GCF_023512215.1 Kyrpidia sp.
ACATGATCGTTGTCGGGGTGCCCGCCAAGCCGTTGCGGCCGCGGTTCCCCCGGGAGATTGCCGAGAAGCTCCTGGCGGTGGCCTGGTGGGATTGGACCCGGGAGCAGTTGGTGGAACGAATGCCGGATTTTAACGACCTGCAGGTTTTTTTTGAAAAATACGCCTGACAACGGACCGAAAATGGGGGAGCGGCTGTGCGATCGCGGCAGATTATTGCGGGGGGGACCGTTGTCACCCCATCGGAAATCATCGAAAACGGGACCGTCGTGATTGAAGACGGAAAAATCGTCGAAGTGGATGATGCGCCCCGGTCGCGCGGCGCGAACGCGGAATGGCATGATGCCCGGGGAGCCTGGGTGTTGCCCGGTCTGGTCGACACCCACAGCGACGCCATTGAACTGGAGCTGGAGCCCCGGCCGAACTGCACGCTTCCGCTGTCCATCTCCTTTGCCGAGTTGGAGCGGAAGCTCGCCGGCCAAGGCATCACCACCATCCACCACGCGCTGTGTTTGCTGGGCGACGAAGGGGAGAGTGTGCGCTCCAATGACCGGGTGGGTTCTCTGATCCGGGCGATTCGGCAACTGACCCGGGGGCGCCGGCTGATCCGGCATTACATCCATCTGCGATTTGAAATCACCAACCGATCGGCGGTGCCCCTGGTGGAACAACTGATCGAGGGAAAGGTCATCGACCTTCTGTCTTTTACGGATCACACGCCCGGCCAAGGGCAGTTGCGGGATTTTGAAGTCCAGGTGCGCCTGACCCGGGCCCGCGACGGGTTGAGCGATGAACAGGCGAGACAGCAGTTGAAGGCTAGGATGAACCTCCCAAAGATCGATCCATCGATCTTGGAGGACATTGCGGCGAAAGCCAGGAAACGGGGGATACCCATCGCGTCTCACGATGACGACAGCATCGAAAAGCTGGACGTGGCGGAGAGTTGGCACGCGTCGATTTGTGAGTTTCCGGTTTCGCTTCCCGTCGCCATTGAGGCCAAGAGACGCGGTTTGCTTGTGGCCATGGGCGCCCCGAATGTCCTGTTGGGGCGGTCACACAGCAACAACGTGTCCGCTCTCGAAGCCCTGCGCCACGGCGCCGTGGACATCCTGTGTTCCGACTACTATCCGCCCTCGCTGATTCAGTCGGTGTTTGCGCTTTTCCGAAAGGGTTTTGATATGCGGCAGGCCGTCAACCTTGTGAGCTACCATCCGGCCCGGGCCCTGGGAATGGCCGAAGCGGTCGGTTCGATCTCCCCGGGAAAAGTGGCCGATGTGCTTATTGTGCGCGAGGACGAAGGGACTCCCGTCATTGAAAAAGTTTTTGTGGGCGGGGTGTTGGCTTGTCAGATGACCTACCAGGCCCGGGGTGTCCTGGAGGCCCTGTGAGCCGCCGCGTTGCTCGAACTTGTCTAGACATCTAGACCGAGGAGGTGCGGTGCGGTGATTCAGAAGCAAAATCGAATCCCTTACTACCTGCAGCTCGCGGATCATCTGATCGGTATGATTCAGCGGGGTGAACTGTCGGTCGGAGACAAAATTCCCTCGGAAATGACCTTGAGCAGGCGGTACCAGGTGAACCGCCACACGGTCCGCCAAGCGGTGGCCAAATTGACAAGCCTGGGATGGGTCACCACGGTCAAAGGTGTCGGTTCTTTCGTCAAGCAGCGGCCCATTGTTCCGTACGCCTTATCCCAGCATACCCGGTTCAGCGATGAAATCGACCGGCTGGGCAGGTCCCATCGGGGTCAGCTGATCTCCTGGGAACTGGATGTGGCCACCGAGTCGGAACGGAGACAATTGCTCTTGTCGGACAGCGCCAGGGTGTACCGATTGGAGATCGTTCGTTATGTTGATGACGAGCCCTTTTCGGTGGCCACCTCGACTTTGCCCGAAAACGCTGTTCCCAACTTGGGGAATCACCTGGACGATTTCCATTCTCTGTACGATATTCTTCAGACCCATTATCACTTTCGGCCGATTCGGGTTCGGTCCGTGATCCGCGCCATGTTCTGCACCGTTAAGGAGGCGATGTTCTTGCCCAAGGATAGCCCCATTCTGCAGATTGAAAGCTTGATGATCCATCCGGACGGATTCCCGGTGGAAGCGGCCAACACCCGGGTTCGCGGCGACATGAACGAGCTGACGGTGGAATTCCATCACGGGGTTGACGTGTTATGAATTCCGAACGGCGTACTCGTATTTTGCAAACGGTACCGATGGAGCGGCTGTCCGCGTGGGTGGACGAGGTTGGCCGACTCGGGGATGTCCGGCGGATCAAACCCGCCCGACCCGGGCTGGTGATGATGCGCGCCCGGGAAACGGTCCGGCAGGAAGAGTTTTATGTGGGAGAAATCCACGTCTGTGAAAGTACGGTATCGGTGGACGGCGAATGGGGATATGGAGTGGCCATGGGAAACCAGCCGGAACGGGCTGACGGTCTCGCGGTGTTGGACGCCGTTTTCCATTCATCTCGGGAAAAATGGAAATCTCTGGTCCGTGAAATAGAGGACTGGCTTGTCGCCGAGGAGGCCCGGCAGGAAGAGGCCTGGCGCAAAGAGTTCGCCCTCGTCCGTCGAAGTCGCGTGGATTTTGAAATGATGGATGAGGAGGACGGTGGACCAGATGGCCGAAGTACAATTTGACGAGGTTCGGTACACCCAGGTGCTGTTTCGCCAACTGTTGGATGCGATGGCGAGGCCGGGGAAACCGGTGGCCGTGGAACCCGCGCCCGGTGAACCGGGACCTTGGGGGCTTCCGAAATCTCGGGGGGACAGGTGCGTTTTGGGAATCGGCCTCACCCTGTTGGATCCGGAGACGACCTTTTGGCTCCCGGAGTCGGATCGGGGATTCGGAACCCTGCTGCAACGGCATACCCGGTCCCAAGCGGCGTCGGTCGACCGGTGCGACTTTGCGTTTGTCCACGGGGAGCAGCGGTTTCCCATCGAGCGCCTTCCCCGGGGGACGTTCACATATCCCGACCGGAGCGCCACGGTGGTCTGCCGGGTCCGTCGCTTTGCCCGGGAGCCGTTTCCGGCTGATCGGCTCATTCACATCACCCTTCGCGGGCCGGGCATCCCCGGGGAGCGGCGGCTGTACATCGACACCGTCCACCCTGACATTTTGGTGGCCTGGCGGGAGATCAACCGGGAGTTTCCGCTCGGGTTGGATTGGATCCTCGTGGACGGGTTCGGATTTGTTTGCGGCGTGCCCCGGAGCACATCATTGGAATGGGAGGTCCTGTAAATGGCATACGCGGCGGTGCGCGGCGGACGAAGGGCCATCCAGGAAGCGAATCGTCTGTTGGATTACTACCGCTTGAAAGGGGGCAGCGTTCCCATTGAGGTCCGCCAAATCCGCGACCAAATGAGGCTGGCCGTGGACCAGGTCATGGGGGAAGGCTCCCTCTACGATCCCGATCTCGCCGCCCTGGCCCTGAAACAGGCCGAGGGCGACACCCTGGAGGCCGCTTTTCTTCTGCGGGCGTTTCGTTCCACCGTTCCGCGGAACCAGTACTCCCTGGCGGTGGATACCTCCAGGATGCGGGTGATCCGCCGCATTTCCGCGGCGTTCAAAGATGTACCGGGCGGGCAGTTTCTGGGCCCGACCCGGGATTACACCCAGAGGCTCCTTCGATTTGAATTGATGGAGGAAACTGAGGAGCGCGCCCGGGAGTTTCTCAAGAAATACGTGGAAGGCGATGAGTGGAAAGAACTCGAGGCCCAGGGGCCGTTGGATTTCCCCAAAATGATCGATTGGCTCCGGGCGAAGGGCCTGTTGGAAAATCCGGATGCCGCCGAGGGGCAACGGGAGCCGGGGCCCATCGACGACATCACCCGGCGGTCCATCAGTTTTCCGGCGAGTCGGTCGATGCGGATGCAGGCATTGGCCCGGGGAGAAACCGGGGCGTTGTTGGCTTTCGCCTATTCCGTCGCCCGGGGGTACGGAGCCATTCACCCCACCCTTGGTGAACTGAGGGTCGGGTACGTGCCTGTGTTGGTCCCCCATCCGCTGCACAGCGGGGAAGTGATCACCATTGGCGAAGTGTTGGTGACCGAAGCGGAGGTGGTGGCCAGGATGAGAGAACGAACGGACCAGTTGGAGGCCAAGTTTTCCTTGGGATATGGGCTGTGCTTTGGGCATAACGAAATCAAGGCCATCGCCATGGCCGCTCTGGACCGGGCCATGGTGTCCGAGAATCCCCAGGCTCCGGCCGAAGATGAGGAGTTTGTCCTGTACCACATCGACGGCATCGAATCGTCGGGATTTGTCGCCCATTGGAAACTCCCTCATTATGTCGATTTCCAAGCCGAGATGATTCGGGTACGATCAATCCAACGGCAGAGGGGGCCCCGGGCGTGAACGGTGTATACAATTATGCGTTTATCGATGAGAACACAAAACGAGAGGTGCGCCGCAGCCTTCTGAAGGCGGTGGCCATTCCCGGATATCAGGTGCCCTTCGGTTCCCGGGAGCTTCCCATCGCCCGGGGGTGGGGCACCGGAGGTTTGCAAATCACCCTGGCCATCGTTGGGCCGTCCGACATCGTGAAGGTGATCGACCAGGGGGACGACGACAGCGTGAACGCCTGCAATCTGCGGGAACTCATCCACGACACCACCGGGGTGACCACCACCACCGATACCCGACGGGCCACCCTGATCCAAACCCGACACCGGATTCCCGAGGAAAAGCTGACCGATCGGCAAATCCTCGTTCTTCAAGTTCCCTATCCCGAGCCGCTGCGCTGGGTGGAACCCAGCGAACGGGAGACCCGCCGGATGCACGCGGAACGCGATTACAGCAAACTCTGGGTGTTTTTGTATGAGGATATCGTCCGATGGGGAGAGATCACTCTTTCGCATCGGTATCCGGTCATGGTCAACGGCCGGTATGTGATGGATCCGACGCCGATCCCCCGATTTGATGTGCCAAAACTGCACCGGGCCGAGACCCTGTTCCTGTTCGGAGCCGGCCGGGAGAAGCGGATCTACGCGATCCCGCCCCACACCGACGTCGTTCCTCTCCAATTCGAGGATTATGAATTTCGGGTCGAGGATTTTGACGGCCGCGTGTGTGCCCGGTGCGGCCAGGGGGGCACGTATTTGACCGAAGTCTTTGATCGGGAGACCGGGGAAGTCAGCTATTATTGTTCAGATACCAGTTACTGCTTAAAAAGGCAGAAGCGGAATCTGGGTCAATCGGTGGAGATCGGGGGGTCATGGTATGCATGAAGAGGAGCAGCTGCTCCGGGTGAGGGGGATGAGCAAAATTTATGGGCCGGGTTGTGAGAACTGTTTGCTTTTGACCGGCCCGGAAGTCGAGAGCAACCGCTGTCCGCGGTGCGGCTCGATCGTATCGTGCGGCGGCGTGAGTTTCGATGTGTACCCAGGAGAAATCCTCGGCGTCGTCGGGGAAAGCGGATCGGGGAAAAGCACCCTGATCAAAACCCTGTGCTTTGATGAGGAACCCACGGGCGGGGAGATGTTTCTTCGTGGCGTGGATGGGGGAAAGACCAATCTGTGGACGGTCAGCAAACAGAAGAAACGGTGGATCCGCAACCACCAGATGGGGGTGGTGTACCAGAATCCTCATCTGGGGCTGAGGCTCGATTTTTCCAGCGGGGGCAACATCGCCGAGAAACTGATTGCCGCGGATTGGTACCATGTGGGACGGATCCGGGAACGAGCCCGGGATCTGCTTGCAAAAACGGAAATTCCCATTGAGCGGATGGATGAGCCCCCCAAACGTTTCAGCGGCGGCATGCGCAGCGGGTGCAAATCTCAAAAGCGTTGGCCAATGATCCCCCGCTGCTCCTGTTGGACGAGGTGACCACGGGGCTGGACGTGTCGGTGCAGGCGCAGATTTTGGATGTGATCCGGCAGCTTCAGCGGGATCTCGGCATCACGATGATCGTCGTGTCCCACGATTTTGGGGTCATTCGCATGTTGGCCGACCGGACCGTGGTCATGAAAAACGGCAGAATCGTGGAAGAGGGTTTGACAGATCAAATCATGGAAGACCCCCAACACGCGTATACCCAACTGTTGGTGAACTCCATGATTTGGTGAGGAGATGGAAAAATGGCTGTGATTCTCGACGTGAAGGGGCTCCACAAGATCTTTCGGATCCATCATACCGGGAAGACCATCGTCGGCGTGGGGGGAGTGCATTTTTCCCTTGAGGAAGGGGAATTCCTCGGCATCACCGGGAAGAGCGGATCGGGAAAATCCAGTTTGCTCAAGTGCATTTTTCGCACCTATCTACCCACCCGGGGGACCATGGTGTATTGCTCGGAACGTTATGGCGCCATTGATCTGGCCCAGGCGACCGAGCAACAGGTGATCGCCCTGCGCCGCCGGGAGATCGGCTATGCCTCGCAATTCTTGAATGTGCTGCCCAGGTTGACGGCCATGGAGGTGGTCGTGGGGAAGGCCCTGGAGGCCGGCGTCTCCCGGGATGCGGCGGAACGGGAGGCCCGGGAGATCCTGCGGCGTTTTCAATTGCCCGAGAAACTGTGGGATACGTATCCCCACACCTTCAGCGGCGGGGAGAAGCTCCGGCTGAATCTGGCCAAGGAAATGGTGAAACGTCCTCGGCTGCTTCTCCTGGATGAACCGACTGCGTCCCTGGACGAATCTTCGAAGCGGATTGTTCGCGATTTGCTCGGGGAGTTCAAACAGGAGGGCACCAGCATGATCGGGATTTTTCACGATCTCGATTTTATGGAACAAGTGGTGGATCGGGAGATCCGGATGAACGACGGGGTGATCGCCGGCGACATCCCCGCCTGACACAGGTTGTTTGACTCTCATCGGATTCGGCGGTGGGGGTTGGCCGTCGGCCATAATCGAGTCGGACGGGGGTGAGCAGGACGAATTTGTGGATGGAAGGCGGTGCCGTGGTGTTGGTGGACCGGGTTGTCGAGGCCGGACACAACCAGACCCGACGACCCAAAACGTGCACGTGTCGAACGGGCGGATCGTCGGTCTGTGCGCACCCGGGTTCCATCGAAGTCGGAAAACGGGCCGACCTCATTCTCGTGGAGCCTGCCGGGAATCATCCGGTGGTGCGGCGGACCATCGTCGGGGGATCCGTGGTCTACCGGGCCGATTATGCATAGAGGAGGGAGATCAGTCCATGGGCATCGTGGATTTGCACTGCCATACCCGGATGTCCGACAGTTCTCGGTCCATCGAAGAGGTGATCGCCCGGGCCAAGGAAGTCGGTGTCGACCATCTGGCGATCACCGATCATGACACCACCGCGGGCCTGCACCGGGCGATCGAAATCGGAAGAGCGCAGGGCGTCAACATCGTGCCGGGAATCGAGATTTCTGCGTATGATTTCGCCAGGGGCAGGCGGGCGCATCTTTTGGGCCTGTACGTCGAGCCGGGACACCCGGCCCTGGAAGCCTTTTGTCGCCCCATGCGGGAGCGCCGACATCGGGCCTCTTTTGAGATGGTCGGCAAACTGCAGCGGGCGGGGTATGAAATCACGTGGGAAGAGGTGCAGCGGTATGCCCGAGGGGGGACCGGCGTGTACAAGCAGCACATCATGCACGCCCTGATCGACCGCGGTTATGCGGAGTCGATCTACGGTCCGCTTTATAAGCGGTTGTTTTCCCGGGGCGAGAACGGTCAGACGGGGATTGCGTATACGCCGGTTGTGTATCTCGACGCCCGGGAGGCCATTGCGGCGATTCGGGCGGCGGGCGGCGTTCCCGTTCTGGCCCACCCGGGGCAGTTTGACAATTTTGCCGCGGTGGAGGAATGGGTTGAGGCCGGCCTGGCGGGGATCGAAGTTTATCATCCCTTGCACGGACCGGAGGAAGAGCGGCGGGCGAAGGAGCTCGCCCGGAGATTCGACCTCGTCATCACGGGAGGCTCGGATGATCACGGGTTTTACGGGGATCCGAGCCATACCCTCGGATGCAGGGACGCCGGGAAGGCGTGTATCGACGCTTTGCAAAAACGCCTTCGGGCGATTCGCGGCTGATGAATGTTGTATAGCCGGTAGCGGCCCTCGGCAACGCCTACTGGCAGGCCCAAGGTTTGATGGGTTTAACCGAACGTTACCGAAGGCTTTGTCAAAATTGGTGAATCGCCGGATGCGGACCTGCATGTTCGGCAGTGTGAGAGGACGGGGGCTAGCCGCCCCCTCCTACTCGATTCTCAGAGCTGGGCCGCTTGGGTCGGCTCCCGATCTCTCCCTGGAAGCGTTAGCGGTCTTCCTTCCGGTTGTCCACCCGCCCTTCCGGGGACATCGTCTGTGTACCGCGGCCCAGCGGTTGTTCCGGGGGCAGTGGGTGGTTTGCGCCGCCTGCCGGGCCGGCTTGGCCGTCGGCGAGGGGAACGCCTTTTTCTTGGCGACCGGGATGTCTTCCTCCGGAATCCGCCCGCCACTCCCGTCTGAATGTGCGAAGATCACCGTAGGTTTGTTCCAGTTCCCGGAGAATTTCCCGCTGGGTGGCCTCGATGCGGTCGAGGCGGCGATCCGCTTCCGCCCCCGCCCGCCGGATCACCCGATCCATTTCTTTTTCTAAATCTCCAAAACGGCCGAGGGTCTGTTCCCCGAGTCTGCGGGAGGTTTCCACGGTCTGTTCCACCGATCGCTGCCGCCCGTTATAACGCTCCTGTTCCTGTTGCAAAGTGTGCAGTTGCATCTGGATGTGATCCAGCCGTTCCTCTAAATGATCAAATCGATGATGAATGTCTCTTTTTGCGTCCTGGATGGTCCGCTGCAACTCCCAGAGCAAAGTCGCCATCCGCTGTAAACTAACGGGTTCTTCCCCTTCCAACGCCGGGTTTCCTCCTTCCGTTCTAGAAATAAGGAAACGCTTCTTCCATTCTCATGTCAATGGTCAAATACCGTCTCGTAGCGCGGGGCCAGCGCCGGGAAGTCACCGAAGTGTCCAATGAAGAGGCTCAATTCTCATACATTTTGTCTGACGAAAAGATCGCGCCATTCTGATACGCTGATTCCAGAGGATCGGCCAAGAGGTGAGAGGCGTGGGAACGACGGTTCAGGAGATGCGGCTCAAAAATTTTATTGGCGGGATGTGGCAGGCATCTCAAACTGATCAAGTCTTGCCGGTGCCCAATCCGGCCACCGGGGAGCTTTTGGCAGAGGTGCCCCTGTCCACAGCTGCGGATGTGGACAGGGCGGTTCGGGCCGCCCGGGAGGCGTTTGAATCCTGGCGGGAAGTACCTGTGGTGGAGCGGGCCCGGGTGATGTTTCGGTGGCGGGAGCTTTTGGTCCAGCGGGTGGAGGAGCTGGCCCGCCTGGTGACCACCGAAAACGGCAAGACCCTGGACGACGCCCGGGGCGAGGTGTGGCGCGGCATTGAAGTGGTGGAATTCGCGGCCGGGATGCCCACCCTCATGCAAGGGTACGTAAGTCCCCAGGTGTCCCGGGGGATCGACATGGAGATGGTCCGCTACCCCGTGGGTGTCGTGGCGGGCATCGTGCCCTTTAATTTTCCCATGATGGTGCCCATGTGGATGATGCCCATCGCCCTGGCGGCGGGGAATGCCTTTGTGTTGAAACCTTCGGAGCGGACCCCCTTGACTTCCATGCGATTGGTGGAGTTGGCCATGGAAGCCGGGATTCCCGAAGGGGTGCTCAATCTGGTTCACGGGGGCAAAGAGGTGGTGGACGCCCTCCTGACGCACCCCGGGGTGGATGCCGTTTCCTTTGTTGGCTCCCAGCCTGTAGCCGAGCACGTGTACCGGACGGCTGCGGCCGCGGGGAAACGGGTGCAGGCTTTGGCCGGGGCGAAAAATCACCACATCGTGATGCCGGACGCGAATCTCGAAGGGGCGGTGCACGCCATCCGGAACTCTGGTTTCGGGTCGGCGGGTCAGCGCTGTATGGCCTGTAGTGTGGTGGTGGCGGTGGGATCGGTGGGTGATCCCTTGGTGGAGGCCTTGGTGAAAGCCGGGGACAGGATGCGGATCGGCAACGGCCTGGAGGAGGGGGTGGAGCTGGGGCCCTTGATTCGCGCCGAACACCGGGCCCGGGTGGTGGAGCGAATTCATCAGGGGCTGGCGGAAGGGGCGGTCATGGCCCGGGACGGCCGGGACGCCATGGAGCGGCTGCCCCAGGGGTTCTTCCTTGGGCCGACGATTCTGGACCGGGTGAATCCGGAGATGACGGTGGCTCGGGAAGAATTGTTCGCCCCGGTGCTGAGCGTCATTCGCGCGGACAGCTTGGAAGAGGCGATCGGGGTGGTGAATCGGTCCCGGTTCGGGAACTCGGCGGTGATCTACACCGAGAGCGGCGCGGCGGCCCGGATGTTCCGGGAGACGGTGCAAGCGGGGATGCTCGGCGTCAACGTCGGGGTGCCGGTGCCGATGGCCTTCTTCCCTTTCAGCGGCTGGAAAAATTCGTTTTATGGCGATCTGCACGCCACAGGGCGGGATGGGGTGGAATTTTACACAAGGAAGAAAATGGTGACTTCCCGCTGGTTCGGAGGTGGTCGGTGATGCGGGTAGGGGTGCCGAAGGAGATCAAGGAACGGGAGTTTCGGGTGGGGCTAACGCCGGCGGGGGTACGGGATCTGGTGGACGCCGGGCACGAGGTGGTGGTGGAATCCGGGGCAGGGGTCGGCAGCGGCATTGACGATGCGGAATACGTGCGGGCCGGTGGCCGCCTGGGGACGGCGGAAGAAGCGTGGGCCGCCGATCTGGTGGTCAAGGTCAAAGAGCCGCGGCCCGAAGAATACCGGTATTTTCGAGAAGATCTGATTCTGTTTACCTATCTGCACCTGGCGGCCGACCGGGAGCTGACCGAAGCGCTGCGGGATGCGGGCATGACGGCGGTGGCCTACGAAACGATCCAGGTGGATGGTGGCGGATTGCCCCTGCTCGCTCCCATGAGCGAGGTGGCTGGACGGATGGCGGTCCAGGTCGGGGCGAGGTTTTTGGAGAAGCCAAACGGCGGTGCCGGGGTGCTGCTCGGCGGCGTTCCGGGAGTGTTGCCGGCCCGGGTGGTGGTTGTGGGAGGGGGAACTGTAGGCACCCAGGCGGCGAAGATGGCGGCGGGGCTGGGGGCGGATGTGACGATTTTTGACATTGACGGCGGTCGGCTTCGGGCTCTGGATGATCTGTTCGGGGGCCGGGTGAAGACGGTGATGTCCAGCGCCTATGCCCTGGCCGAGGCGGTCAGGACGGCGGATCTGGTGATCGGGGCGGTTCTTATCCCCGGAGCCCGGGCGCCAAAATTGGTCACCCGGGAGATGGTGGCCCAGATGCGCCCGGGGGCGGTGATCGTCGACGTGGCGGTGGACCAGGGAGGTTGTGTGGAGACGGCGGACCGGGTGACCACCCATGATGATCCGGTGTATTCGGTGCACGGGGTGGTGCACTATGCGGTGGCCAACATGCCCGGTGCGGTGCCCCGGACGTCGACCTTTGCCCTGACGGGGGCGACGTTGCCTTATGTGTTAAAGCTGGCCAGAGGCGGGGTGAAGGCGGCCCTAGGCGATCGGCCGCTCCTTTGCGGAGTGAACGTGGCCCGGGGACGGGTGACCTGTCGGGGCGTGGCGGAAGCTTTTGGATTGCCCTGGACGGACCCCCGGAGGGTGCTGGAAGGCGCTGTGGCGGTGTAGGGTGCCGTCCGTCCAGCGGGCGGTGACGGCGCCTACTGTGGAGAATATGTGGATAAGGGTGCGGGTTGTCCACAAGATGAGGGCAGTTGTCCACAGCCGAAATGTGGATATGTGGATGAACTGTGCATAACACCCGGGCCGTATGACGCCGGGAAGAAGGAGTGGGAATGTTGGAACAAGAAACCCTGAGGGAGACGTCGGGACGTCCGAACCTTCCCGAAGGAAGGGAGACCCGGGAGTGGATCGAGAAAGATCGGCGGTATGTGTGGCATCATATTCAGCCTTATGTGGCCAGCCGGGATCCGATGGTGGTGGTCAAAGGGGACGGGGCATGGGTGGAGGATCTGGAGGGGAATCGGTATCTCGATGCCATGTCCGGGCTGTGGTGCGTCAACCTCGGGTATTCCCAGAAGGCGTTGGCCGAAGCGGCCTATCAGCAGCTTCTAGAGATGCCGTATTTTCCATTGACCCAGAGTCACTTGCCGGCCATTCGGTTGAGTGAAAAATTAAACGAGTGGTTGGGCGGGGATTATCGGGTATTTTACTCGAACAGCGGGTCTGAAGCCAATGAGGTGGCTTTTAAAATCGCCAGGCAGTATCACGCCCAGCGGGGGGAGCCCACCCGGTGGAAAATCCTCTCCCGATACCGGGCGTACCATGGGAATTCGGCGGGGGCCCTGGCGGCCACGGGCCAGGCGCAGCGCAAATATCGTTATGAGCCTTTGGCTCCGGGGTTCGTGCACGTTCCGCCGCCGTATTGTTACCGGTGTCCCTTCGGACAGACCCACGGGGCCTGCGGGATTGAGTGCGCGTCCGCCATCGAGCAGGTGATCAACTGGGAGGAGCCGAAAACAGTGGCCGCGGTGATCATGGAACCGACCATCACCGGGGGTGGGGTCATCGCGCCGCCGCCCGAGTATCTCGGCCGGGTGCGGGAGATTTGTGACAAGTACGGGGTTTTGCTCATCATCGATGAGGTGATCTGTGGATTCGGCCGGTCCGGGCGGAGGTTCGGCCACCAGAACTACGGGGTGCAGCCGGACATCGTCACCATGGCGAAAGGCATCACCAGTGCGTATCTGCCCCTTTCGGCCACGGCGGTGCGGGAGGAGCTCTTCGAGGCGTTTAAGGAGGATGAGCCCTATGCCCATTTCCGCCATGTGAACACCTTCGGCGGCAACGCCACCGCCTGCGCTTTGGCCGTCAAGACGCTGGAGCTGATGGATGAGCGGGAGTACGTCAAACGGGCGGAGGAGTTGGGCGAGAGGCTGCGGGAGGCGCTTGAACCCTTGGCGGCGCACCCGAACGTCGGCGACCTGCGCTTCTTCGGTTTCATGGCGGGCATTGAGCTGGTGGCCGATAAAGCGACCAAAGAGCCGGCGCCCTCGGACTTTGTCGGCAAGGTTATCGCCGGCTGCAAACGCCGGGGCGTGATCATCGGCAAGAACAGCGACACGGTTCCCCAGTTTAACAACGTTCTCACCATCGCGCCGCCCTTCGTGGTCACCGACGAGGAGGTGAGGTTGATCGCCGCGGTGCTGGGTGAGGCGCTGGAGGAAGCGGGGGAGGGGTGAGGGCCCCACACTCTTATCGAGGAATATGCGCGCTATATAAAGTAACATAATGACGTTATGTGTAGAGGGATTGATTTTGTTTGTTATATAAACTATCATAAATACGGGCAATTAAGTGCCAAGCCTCGTAATTGACTCACCGAAAGGGGCGGTCAGATGGCGATTTTAGTTACAGGCGGGTTTGGCTTTATCGGACAGACAGTTGTTCGGATGTTGCGAGACTACGGTAAAAAAGTGATCAGTGTCGACAGAAGGTTTATTGATCAGGATATATCTACGCCTTTGTTTCGATATTACCAAGCAGATATTAACGACGTAGGCCGTCTGATAGAGATTTGTCGGGAGGAGAACGTTGTTTCGGTCATTCATACGGCTGCTATCAGCCATCCAGTTGTATCGCGCGAAGTTCCGTATCAAACAGTCGTCACGAATGCCTTAGGAACCGCATCTGTTTTTGAAGCAGCACGGATTTGTGGCATCAAACGTGTGGTAAACTTCAGTTCCGAGTGTGTCTATGGTCATAACAGAGAGGTTGGAAAGGTATCCGAGATGGCTCGATTAGAGCCGACTACGCCCTATGGTGTCACCAAGATGTTTACAGAACATCTTGGGCGCGTGTATGCACAGTTGTATGGTATGGAGATCCCGTCGCTTCGACCGGGATGGGTCTACGGCCCAGGGCAATTTATGCAATGCTATTTAAAGACATTGTTACGCAATGCCATAGATGGGGTTCCAACACATGAACCAAGCGGCCGTGATTACCGGTTCCACTATGTCCATGTGGAAGATGTTGCTGAGGCAGCCATTCTTGCAGCCACTATTGATAGTGTGAGATCTGAAGCATTCAATATTACTGCCGGTTTCCAAGTCAGCTTTGGGGAAGTGGTACAGGAAGTCAAGCGGCTGTTTCCAGAAGCTGATATCGACATTGGACCGGGTACAATCGATTATCTGGATCAGAACGGCGAATTCGATATCACCAAGGCAAAGTCCATACTAGGCTATAGCCCAAAGTATGACTTGCGAACCGGTATTGAGACCTATGCAGCGTGGCTAAAGGAGCATGCTTTTTGATTCGTTCAGGCTCAACAACACCGTTATATCTATTGCATAGTCGGTATAGAAAGGGGTGGTTATTGTGGCGAAGTTCCAGAATAAATGGGTCATGATTACCGGTGCCGGGAGTGGGATCGGAAAGTCTGTGGCACTGACGTTTGCAGAAAAGGGTGCCAATGTGATTCTCAATGATCTACCGTCTCAGGCATCAGTTTATCAAGTGAAAGAACGGGTTGAGCGACATGGTGTCCAATGCCTAGTGAAACTCGGAGACGTGTCCAGTTCAGGAGAGGTTAACAAGCTGTTTGTGGGTATTGAACGCCTTGATGTTCTAGTGAACAATGCTGGGTTCCTCAAAGAAAGTGTGTTTACTGAACTGTCTGACGATGAGTGGGATAAAATGGTTAAAGTTCATCTGTATGGCGCGTTTTATTGTGCCCGAGCAGCTGTAAAGTTGATGATGAAACAGAGAGCGGGACGCATTGTCAACATAGCATCAGACTTGGGGCAATTGGGATGTGAGCGACTGGCTCATTATTCAGCTGCGAAAGGCGGTGTGATAGCCTTGACAAAAAGTTTGGCTCGTGAACTAGCTCCTTACGGTATCCTTGTCAACGCTGTGGCGCCTGGAGGGACCCTGACACCACTGGTTGAGCGCCTTGGACCGAAATATGTCGCTGAAGAGTCCGCTAGATACCCGCTTAAGCGTTTGGGACGACCAGAAGAAATTGCGAACGTCGTTGCGTTCCTTGCATCTGATGATTCGAGTTTTATGACTGGGCAGGTTGTTGGCGTCAATGGCGGAGGGGTGATGTACGGTTAACTATGTCGTGCAGATCAAGCTGATCAGTCTTTAACATAAGCATCCTACTTACTTGAAATCTGCAGATTGCTTCAGGGAAGAGAGGTGTGTGATAGATGAGGTTCTCGGATTTTATCGGATATGATAAACACGGCGAAATCAAGGAGCTACCCACCACATTGCAGAAAGATAAACTCGGGACAACGGGAGTGTCTTTGGCTGCGCTTGGATTTAATGCTCCAGCATGGGTTGCGGCCTCTTCCATGTCATTACTGTATGCAATCAATGGCACCGGCTCCCCACTCGCAATTCTAGTTGCATATATTTTTCCAATGCTGGTGCTAGCATTATCCCTGGTCTATCTAACTCGAAAAGCTCCAAGTGCTGGAGGGATATTTGCGTTCGCGACGAAATTTCTTCACCCAAAAATCGGGACTGTTCTCGGTTGGGCGTATGTCGTTATGTGTGCCACGGTAACACCTATGACGGCTGTCATTGGTGCTGAATATATACAGGCGTTGGTTCCAGCTTTGCAAGGCGTTCTTCAAGCTAAAATCATAGGGACGATTCTCGTCATCGTGTTTCTAGGAGTGTGTCTGCGGGGCATAGAAATGACGGCGCGCGCCGCTGGTACGTTCTTGGTGTTTGAAGTTGCCGTTGTGGTAGGCCTGGGGATCCTCGGTATTAGTCGACCACACGTCAATGTATCATTTTACGATTTATATTCAGTAACCGGGGCCGGCGGCTGGGCGGCATTAGCGAGTGGAGTCTTGTTTGGTCTATGGATGTTAGCGAATTTCGATTCCGCAATTAACCTAATTGAGGAGGCCAAGGTTCCTGTTCGTACCGTTCAACGCTCGTTAATCATCGTTCTGACAAGTGCTTTTGTAATCTATAGTGTTGCCGCGATTGGTTGGCAGATGGCTGTCCCGGTTGAGCGATTGGCCAAAATTGTGGAAAACGGAAACGGAGGCCCGATCGCAGCCGTTGCCCAGACCTATCTACCTAACTGGTTGAGTTGGATTGCTGTATTTGTGGTGATTACTTCTTCGTGTGCCGGTTTACAAATCTCGCTGACATCTGGGTCTCGAGCTGCCTATCGGATGAGTCGAGATAGGCATTTGCCTCCGGTTCTACACCGAACCAATAAGCATAAAGCTCCTTGGGTGGCGATGATGCTCGTCTCTGCCTATGCCATCGTTTTAGTGTGGCTTAAACCTTTGGCCGAACTCCAGTGGTACTATGACGTGGTTACAATTACTCTGGTGCTATCATATCTAACAGCATTAACGGCTTTTATCGTAGTTCAGTTTAGAGAAAGAAGACTCGGAACTGCTTTCACCTCTAGTATTCTGCCGGCGCTGTCTATCATTGTACTAGCGGACATTGGATATACCGCCGGGGCGAACCCATCGTCGCCTTCCGACCTCTATAATGCATGGTACATGGGGGCTCTGGTGATTGTTACAGGGTTGATGTGGGTCTGGTACGGTTCTCGGAAACGAAAAATAGACAAAGTTCCCGTCGAAGCGCCAGAATTAGAATTTCAGGAGGACTAGAATAGTGGGTGTTCATTGGATTCAAGGTTATCAGGCGACAGTTTCGTTCTGTTTCGATGTGGATGCGGAAGCCAGTTGGATTGGAAACCCGGAGAACCAGAGACGGCTGTCGTTGTTATCTGCCTCGGCGTTCGGTCGGCGTATAGGCGTACCAAGAATTCTACGCGTCCTGGATAACTACAACATCAAAGCTACATTCTTCATACCTGGATATACAGCTGAATTAGATCCAAATCTAGTCAAGACCATAGCTGAGTCCGGGCATGCGATCGGCTGTCATGGCTACTATCACGAGAGAACCGATGAACTTAGTTATGAACAAGAGGACGATATCCTAGCACGATCTAAAATGCAAATCAAATCCATAACTGGTATAACACCCCTCGGCTTTCGGGCACCGCTATGGGAGATCACGCCTCAAACGTTAAGCCTACTAGATAAACATAACTTCGGTTACGATTCCAGCTTAATGGGCCTGGATTATCCCTACGAAGTTAGAGTGCCTGATTCGAATAGGAATATTCTGGAGATACCTGTGACGTGGCTATTGGATGACTGGGAACAGTTCGCTTATAGCGCGAAGCCAGCTGATGGCTACGTAATCGAAGAACCTGAGAAAGTGCTTCGTTTATGGCTGGCGGAGTTTGACGCCTTGTACACAGAAGGGGGAGCGTTCACTCTGACCATGCACCCTGAGATAATCGGTCGGGCCTCGCGCATTTCGATCTTAGATCGGTTAATTCAGCATATCAAGCAATATGACGGAGTGTTGATTTGCACATTAGATGATTTATACACCAATTGGAAGGCCGGTAACCTTTCGATCCCGACTTTTAACTACTGAACCTACTGAATACATCTTGGAGGGAATGCTCATGTCTCAGGATTGGAAGAGTGATGTCACCAAATTTCCGAGGTTTGAAGGTGTCCGGACCTTCATGCGTCTACCTTACGATCCAGAACCTAAAGGGGTAGATGTGGTAATTCTCGGGGCTCCGTTTGATACAACGGCTACTTTCCGAACTGGAGCGCGTTTCGGACCTGAAGCGGTTCGGCGGATATCTTCTCTTCTAAGACCCGCGCATGCCTACCATGCAGTTCGTCCGACAGATGTCCTTAAGATAGTGGATGGTGGGGATATCCCGGTTATTCCTGGAAACACTTTGAGAAGTTATGGATACATCACTGAGGTAATACATTCTTGGGTCAACGAGGGGGCTATACCAATTACATTGGGTGGTGACCACGGTATTGCGTTAGCTGAACTGCGTGCTTTAGCTCAAGTGCACGGCCCCTTGGCTTTAATCCAATTCGATGCTCACCTAGATACCTGGGATGAGTATTGGGAAGAGAAATATACCCATGGTACCCCATTCCGCAGGGCCCTAGAAGAAGGGCTTCTAGACCCATTACGGTCTACCCAAATTGGCATAAGAGGAACTGTATACGATCCAGCAGACATCGAAGAGGGGCGTTCGTTGGGTTTTGAGGTTCTTACCGCTGAGAAGGTTCGCGAAATCGGCCTTGAGCAAACAATACGCACGGCTATCGAGCGGGCCGGATCGGCCAAAACCTTTGTCTCGTTTGATGTCGATTTTCTAGACCCAGCATATGCGCCAGGAACTGGAACTCCGGAAATTGGCGGATTTACAACTTTTGAAGCTCAACAATTGCTTCGAAAACTTTACCCGCTCGATTTTGTTGGGTTTGATATTGTAGAGGTACTTCCTGCATTTGATCCTACAGAGACGACGGCACTTGCTGGCGCAACGGTTGCATTCGAGTTTCTATCCCTGGTAGCTTCCGGCAGGAAAGGGGCCTAATCGTCCTAAACGCTGCGCTGAATAATCATGAAGTGTTTGGAGGGAATGCATGGTGGCCTTGGATCTGATGGTGATAGTACTGTACTTTCTGGTCATGATACTTATAGGTATTAGGAGTATGAGGAAGATTCGAAGCAAAACTGATTATCTTGTTGCTGGAAAGAGGTTGAGCTACGGACTCTATATACCCGCCATGTCGGCGGTGGTGTTAGGTGGGGCGTCAACACTGGGGGGTTCAAGCCTAGGATACCAACATGGGATTTCAGGCATGTGGTTAGTTTTCATGATTGGCCTGGGTATAATCGGAATGGGTTTGCTTTTTGCAAAGCCGCTGGGAACAATGAGGATCCTGAGTGTAAGCGAACTTCTGTGGAATAAGTTTGGGCCAGCCAGCCGATATTTTAGTGCGGCTGTTATGACTGTTTACGATACACTGGCTGCTGTTACGTCGATCATTGCTATGGGCGTCATATTGCGAACATTGTTTGGGTGGGATACGACTATATCCATTCTGATCGGAGGTGTAGTAGTTTTATTCTACACTGTCCTAGGTGGGATGTGGGCCGTAACCCTAACGGACGTAGGACAATTCTGGATTATGACTATTGGGCTTATCCTGATTCTATTTCCCATAGGGCTCATCCGTGTAGGCGGGTACGAAGGTCTACAAACACATTTAGATCCATCTTTTTTAGTCTCACGTCAGTAGGCATGCCATCTATATTTTCATACTTTCTTTTGTATTTTTTTGGAATGATGATCGGACAAGACATCTGGCAACGGGCTCTCACGGCGAAGAGTGGCAGGGTCCTTAAGCTAGGTACAATTATCTCTGGGATTTATTGTATTATTTACGCGATTAGTGGTGCGCTGATTGGAATGTCCGCCAAGGTGCTTCTTCCAAACCTTTCAGATCCACAGCAGGCATTACCTCAGCTTGCTGTTGCCTTACTCCCACACAGTTTGCTTGGTGTCGTTTTCGCGGCAGTTGCAGCTGCCATTATGTCGACGGCCTCAGGGACGTTAATGGCCGCGTCGACAGTTCTTGTCAACGATATCTTGTTGCCACTCAGGCCGGTAAATATACAGGAAAAACTGATAATAAAATATACTAGAATCACAACATTTCTGCTTGGTCTTTCGGCCATAGGGATTGGCACCTGGCTTAAACAAATTGTCGTGGCCTTGGATGTGGCTTATGCGCTCTTGTCGGGTTCTATTTTTATTCCCGTTGTCGCGGCGTTTTTCTGGAAAAGAGTTAGTGCACAAGTTACTATTGTTTCTATGGTACTGAGTGCTGTTGTCGTTGTTCTAGGTTTGATCATAGAAGGTATAAGTTCTTTAAACCCGATTATCTACGGAGTAGTATGTAGTGGTCTCGTCATACTTATTGGTAGCATTCTTGGCAGGAATAAGACTAGTGCAACTAAACAGCCATAACACTTAACGGCATGAACGGGTGCTCCAGGAATGGGTCTGTTGCCCGAGCCGGCGGCTTCTTTCGCACATACTTCGGTGGATCGTTCCCCCCGTAAGGCACGACGCACAGTGTTGCGCGAAATTCCCGGTTGCCCGGCAGTCGCCTTAATCCTGACACCACGGGCTTGGAGCGCTCGAATCGCAGTCCAATCCTCGATAGAGATGAACCCTTTCTCCCCCGCTCCCACTCAAAGTAGTAGGAGCGTACCAGTCTATCTGGTGGGGGTCAATTTTCACTGACGATCTGGGGGCCATTTTCAGTGTATATAAAGAACTTGATCGAGGTTTTGACATCGTTCTGCGCGCGGCCCTGCGGCCGACGGGGAGCACGGGGCTTCGCGGGGTGTGACCGCCGCCGCTTTGCGCTCGATCCTTCGCCGCATGATGACCACGGCGCTCTTGGAGCGGGTGCAAAGTGACCGGGCGCGGATTCTGTCGGCGACCGTCTCCCGGGAAGGCGGGCGGTGGTTTGTGAGTTTCACCTGCGAAGTGGAGCGGGACGCCGGGCGGCCGAAGCGCCCCCGGGACGTGGTGGGAGTGGACGCCGGGCTGAAACACCTGGCGGTCCTGTCCACGGGGGAGAAGGTGCCGAACCCGCGACCCTTGCGCAAGGCATTGCGAAAGATCGCGCGGTTGAACCGGGAGTTGGCCCGGCGAAAACGCAGAAGCCGACACTGGGAGGATACCCGTCGGCGTCTGAACCGGGCCCACGCGAGGGTGGCGAGAATTCGCTTGGACGCCATGCACAAGCTGACTCACCGGCTGGCGACCACGTTCGGCACCGTCGTGGTGGAAGACCTGAATGTGGCGGGGATGGGGCGGAACCGGCGATTGTCCCGGGCGATCTACGACGCGGGGCTGGCGGAGTTGAGACGGCAGTTGCAGTATAAATGCGAGTGGTACGGGTCCCGTCTCGTCCAGGCCCCCAGGATGTATCCCAGTTCCAAGACCTGCTCCAGGTGCGGGGCGATCAAGGAAATCCTTCCGCTTTGGGAACGGGTGTACCGATGTGACGTATGCGGGACGGTGATGGACCGGGACGAGAATGCGGCGCGGAATCTGGCGGCTCTTGCGGCCGCCGTCGCCGGGAGTGGACCGGAGACGAAAAACGCCCGTGGAGAGGATGTAAGACCCGGCTTGGCCGGGCGGTCTACGATGAAACGGGAAGTCGGCACCGGGCAACTGGGTAAGACCGGCGCCCCTGCCCCGCAAGGGACGGGTACTTGAAACAGATGTATATGTTTCAAGTAACGGGATGGTACCGATGAACCTACTCGAAATCGAAAAGAAAGCCGAATTCCTCCGCCAGCAGCTTGGCGGCCTGATTTTCGCCTTCCTGATTGACGAAGGCGACCCTTATTCGAAATTCGCGGTTGTGGTCTACACGGGCGACGGGTTCCGGACGTTCCCTGAGCCGCTTGACTTTCTCCAAAAAATACAATCAGAGCGGGAGACGGTGGTGCCTCCCGCTCTGTTCTCGTCTGATCGCGAGGGTTAGTCTATGAAATCACAGACCCAGACCCATACGGGAGTCGGATCATTAGGCCGCGGATAAGTCGCGACCCAATGGCCGTTCGGGCACGTATTCAAATATGGTTCGAAATGACCGCCTGTCCATGTTCCAAAGACCGGTTTCAGGTTGGGCGAACCGGACTGATCGGCAGGCACGTTAAACAGTATCCAGACCCTGGTGGATTCAGAGGGAGCTAAGCTACCTGAAACAGGTTCTCCCTTTTGAGAGACGATCTTGCCTTCAAGCCGGACGGCGGAGTTCTTGGAACCGGCGTCTCCCAGCCAGAGGCGGGCTTGGCCGAGGTCATAGGGTTTCTTGCTGTTGTTGGTGATGGTACTTATAACAGAAACTGTAGCGGTTGCGGCAGGTTTGGCGGTTTTGTCCTCGATGTTCGCAAAAACCCCTTGTATTGTGAAAGTGATTCCCTCAGGAGTTGTAAAACTGTGCGCACAGGTTTGTTTGTTGCTTTTAAGGAGCGCTGTCTGGTTTTGGGCGTCCCATGAGACCTGCAGGCCCAATGCTTCCGCCAGAGCGCGCACGGGCAGGAGAGTGCGTCCTTCCAGGATCACAGCGGGAACGTCTGCATTGATTTCTTTTCCGTCAAGTACCACCCGTACCGTCTGAAACCCGTGGAACATGGGGGCTGCCGCCGAAGCTGCCCCGCCGGCCAAGAGCGCCAGTAACGCTGTTGCCCCAAACCACAATTTCCAGAAACGTTTCACCAATCATCCCTCCACTTTTCAAGCTAGGTTTCCAGTCAGGCAAGATGTTCCTATTAACCGGGTGATTTTTGTTTGAGTGTCGGCATGTCCTCACCCCCTAAAGTCCGGTCTATATCTTTAGACTTCTTCACTCGCCGATTTGTTCCTGAAAATTGTAAAAATATGTTTTTGCGGCAACGAAATGAATCCCTGAATTTTTTCGCAAGGAAACTGGTGCAGCAGAGACAAAGCCCTTCCGGCGTCGGATTATATTTTTTCCTGGGCCACTCAACGGTTGTCTTCGCAGTAGCGCTGGCCACGGCATTTGCAGCCAACTGGCTGCAGGAGAAGCATCCCGCCTTCAAGGATGTTGGAGGCATGATCAGCACCCTAGTCTCGGGAATTTTTCTGGTGGTCATAGCCCTACTCAACCTCATGATTTGTGGGGACACAGCAGGTGACCCTCTCCCCTGGGATGAACCGGGTGGATGGAAAACGATTAATACCTTCGTTCATCAGAGGTTGAACCGGGACCTGCTTCGTCCCCTTAAGTCGGAGATTATGGACGTTGTCCGCCGGTATCACGTCGCGGATATCCGCGTGTTCTGCTCGGTGGCCCCGGGCGAGGCGGTGGAAATGTGAAAAAGAATAGCAATCCGTTTCTTAGATTCATTAGACCCTGAATTAGTTATAGGGTATAATTTGGTTTGTCTTGATTGAATATGGAGGTGCCCACGATGACGAAATTACAGTCCACGAAGATCAGCCTGCCTGAAAACTTGCGTCGGGACATGGTGGAACTGCTGAACCGTCATGTCGTACTGCTGACAGATCTTAGCATTCAGACGAAGCTGGCACATTGGAATGTTCGCGGTCCGCATTTCATTGCCTACCACGAACTGTTTGATGAACTTGGAGGACGCTTGATGGAAATCACCGATATGGTGGCGGAAAGGGCGGTGACGCTGGGCGGAACAGCCGGTGTACCGGTACAAGAGGTGGCGAAGCGCACCACGCTCCCGGCATGGCCCGTGGAGCAGCGCAGGGATGCGGAGGTGATCCGCCTGCTTGCGGAACGATGGGCGGTGGTGGCCAACAGCGTTCGTGAGGCGATTGCGGCATCTGCGGAGACCGATCCGGACACTTCGGACCTATTTACGGAAGTATCGCGTCAGTTGGATAAAGATCTGTGGTTCATCGAGTCGCACCTTGCTTGATGCCGATGCAGCGCGGAGCCAGGACAGGGGTTTCCGCTGCCTGTTGTACAGCCCAACCCAGTGTCTCCCGGTTGGAGGGGTGAAACAATCGGCGATCACCAGGCTGGAGACTGGGAACGCGGTGCCGCGCCTGGACACCCTGATTCGCATTGCGGATGCGCTCGATTTACGACTGGAGTTGGTTCCGAGGGAAGCCGGGAGTGAGCTGTCGGTGGCTTTGGCGGGGGTGTGACGAAGGGACAACCCTCCTCTTTTTTTCTCCTGCCCACCTCCGTATAATGAGACAGTTCCCAACCTACCCCGTATGTATCCCAATTACCATGCGTACACTATATACATCATGTACCAGAAATTCTCGCTGACCTTGAGTCGTATGTAGTCGTGCATGTTTAGCCAATTCCACGAGATTGTGGATCTTTGGCGGCACTTTATGGGTGTTCTGCGCGACGAGAGACTTTAATGCCTTTTCAACGGTCACGTGGGCAAAGAAAGCGGATTCTAGTTTTCGCTTTCCGGCGCGTTTTAGGAAATATGCGGTGGGAATGTCTTCATACGCTTCCTGGATCCAATATCGAACGTCTTTTCGGGAAATTTGAGAGATGTCCTTGTACGGAATCTGCTTGGCGCACGTAGGACCTACACCACGGTCAATGCTTTCTTTTGAACGCAAAGGCTTACGGCATACCCGGCACCGAATCGGTTTGTCCATTTTCATCATTTACCTTGTTGTCTGGAATCCATTCGATCAAGTCTCCAACTTGGCACCGATAAAGTGAGCAAAGCTTCTTGATGGTTTCATACCGAATGGCGTCGTTGGTTTCGTGATACAGGCGATGCAACGTTGCTCGACTAAGCCCAGTCAAGCGGTGGACATCGGTAAGTGAATGCTTGTGTTTGCCCATGAGTTTGGAGAGGTGGCATTTGATCATCTTCTGTTCATCACCCCAAGCCGAGCTGCTCCGCTAGCAGCTCGGCGGTCTGATCTTCCCTTTCCCAATCGACGAGGAGGACCTCTACTCGAAGTTCGCAGTCGTGTCTATACGGGCAATGGGTTCCGGGCGTTCCCTGAGCCGCTGGATGCTTTCGAAGTGGCCGCGGGAATTGCATCCATCATCGAGGGTCTGGAGGATACCGCCCGGTCGGCGAGAATCGCGGGCGGCCTCGGGTACCCCAGCGGACCCGGGGCGCCGAGGGCCGATCTATTCTCCGGAGATCGGGTGAAAGCCCGGAGCTTGCGGCGGCGTGGGGCGGTTCGCCGCCGGCCCGGGCGAGTGGCTCTCGAGGTCCGCGGCCAAACGTTCGAGGAGCTGCTCCTGAAAGACTTTTCGCCGACGTGTCCTCATGGTCGGGATCAATTCCAGGTCCCACGGGATGGTGAGCCGACCCAGAGTCGCATCTTCATCCGGGGTGATGTCCGGCAGCCCCGGATGGTCCACCGACAAGTAGGTTTCCCGGTCCAACCGCCAGGGCCGAAATCGGGATCCGTACCGCTCCTTTAGAGCCAGGGCCATCTGAAGCCCTTGGGGATCGAAGTCGCCGCTGTACCAAATTTGCCCTTTCTCCGCCACTGCGTCGAGCAGTTTCAATGCCGCGGCGGAGGGTTGGCCGCTGGGACAAACCAGGGGCCGTGCAGGGACGCCGTCGTCCACCCGAATGCGCTCATACAACGAGGCGAAGACGGCGGGGTTTTCGACCACATGGACCTCCGAAACCGGCGGGATGTTTCTCACCTGTTCCAGGGTGAAGAGGGGCAGAGCGGCCGGAAGGTCGGAGAGGCCCGGCCAGCCGGCCACCCACACCACAGAACTGATGTCGTCCAGCCGGACGCCCGCCCGATCGTACAAGCGGCGCGTCCGTTCCGTGGGAGCGAGGATATCCGGCTCTCCTTCGTACTCGAGTTCTTCTTCCTGCGGGTCTTCGGCCCAGGCGACGAGTCCCCAGTAAAACACTCTCCCGGCCAGGCGATCCCGATCCAAGCCATGGGGATCGCCGGCGGTTTCCGCGGCGAGAACCGGCAGTCTCACCGGGCTGCCGAGGGGCACCCGCGACAACGCCCGAGCGGCCCACTCCCATTCCGGGCACCGCCCCGAGGCGCGAAACGTCTTGTAACATTCCAGAAAGGTCCGGTAGCCCGGTCCCCGGCTCCGACACAACCGGTCCACCCATCCCTCGAGCCATGGTCGGACGGCGGTCCGGCGCACCCAATCACAAAACCGGATCCACGCCTCCCGGTCCGCCGCCCGCTCCGCCGGGCGAAGGTGCAGGTCGCCGTACAAGAGCCGCAGACAGGTGACCAGATCGACGCCGAACCGGGTTTCTCGCAAAGCGCGATCCAGATCGGCAAGCCGGAGGGAAACCTCTTCCCGGCCGTACAGGTTAGCCGCCAGCAGCGCCCCAATCGCGTTCCGTTCATCGGAAGCGAGACCGGTCAGGCGAATCCGTCCCGCCACCCGGCCCAATCGTTCGAATTTATCCCGGGCGGCGGGCCACAGGCGGGCAAGCCCCGGCTGAACGAGATAGTTCCGCAACTGCTCACGCATCTCGGCCACTTGTGGCGGATCCGGGCGCGCATCGCCCATCACGAACCCCTGCCTTCCGCGGTGGCGGCCGCTTCCAGCGCCCCCTGGTCCTCAACGGCCTCCCGGCGGCGCCCGTTCCACCGATAGGCGATGGTGGTCACATGGCGGGCGCTGCCCGGCCGCACGATCTCGTAAATCGCCAGGGACGGCACCGTGTCGTAACAGCCCCACAGGACTTGGCTCGTCATCATATAATCAAAATCCATCTCGGTGAGCAGTTGGAACATATCGCGCAGATTCTCATCGTCCACTCCGGCGAACGCTTCGTCCAGAGAGATGATCCGCGGGGCGTCGGGCCTCGAGTCCTTGTACCGGGAGTCGGCGGCGGCAAGCAGCGGGATGTACATGGACATGGCTTTCTCGCCCCCGCTCATCACGTTGAACTGGGAGTCGGTGAGTTCCCGGCGGGGCGTGTCTCCTTTGCGAAAATAGAGCGTGAACGTGAACCACGTCCGGTAGTCGAGCAACTGCCCCATCATCCGCCGCAGGTTCGCCCCTTGCTCGGCTTCTTCTTTCGCCCAGTGAATGCGGGAGCGAAAATGGGCCACCATCCGTTCCAGCTCGTCGTCCCGCAACGTTTCCGGCGCCTTGCGCAACAGTTGCACCAGTTCTGCAGCATCCAGTTCCTGCTCGGTCTCCGCCCGCCGCGGCCGCCATTCCAAGGACAACACCAGGCCGCTGGACGTCCTGCGGGCGGCCATGAACCGGTTCATCTCCGCCACCCACGCTTGGGCGCGGTTGATTTTATCCCGAATGGCGCGGCCGACACTGTGGATCAAGACCTGTTCATACAGCTCCCGCTCTTTTTCCTGAATCAAAAGCCGCTGCTGCTCCAGATCCGACGCCAGTTTTTCGCACAGGGCCCGCGGGGTTCGCCGCTGGGCGCGGTCCTGAACAGACTCAATAAAATATCGGCCCAGCTCCTCGTCCAGGTGACAATCCAGCACATACTCCAAGAGGTCATTTTTCTCTTTGGAAAATACGTCCAGAAGCTTCATGGTCAAATTGTCCATGCGCCAGCCGGCGAATCGAGGCTTGTACCGTTTGACCAGGGCCTGTCCGAGGGAAATCCACGGCGTGAGGTCCTCCGGTTCTCCGGAATCCTCGGGAGTGCCCGCATGGTCATGCGGGCCTTCGGGAGCCTTGGCCGGGATCTGCGAACCGACGGTTTCCAGCACGGAAGCGTCGATTTCTCTTTCCAGATCCACCAGGCGCAGAGCCCATTCCCGGGCGAGTCGCATCGCCGCCTCCCGCGCGGCGCTGAGAGTCTGCGTCAACGCCTCTTTCCGATGTTCCCATTCGGTTTTGAGCGCGCCCCGGCGCTCGCCGCTTCCGCGCAGCTCCTCTTGGAGAGCCCGTTCCGTTTCCCGCCAGTGCATTCGCTCTTCCCGCAGCCGGGCGATTTGATCGTGCAGATCCAAAAGGCCCATTTCCTCCAGCAGCCCCCGCAGGGTGTCCCGCCGCTGTTCGAGATCCTGTCGGCGCCGGTGCAGATCGAACAGCGCCGCCTGTTCTTCTTCCAATCGGCGCCCCCCGGCGGTGATCTCCTCTTCCAGCCGAGCCAGTTCTCGGTGAATGCGTTCCGTCAATTGAATGACGCGCCGGGCGTCGATGCCGGCATGTTGATAATCGTTGAGTTGTCGCAACGCCTCTTCAAAATCTTCCTCCCGGCGCAACCGTTCCCAGGTCGCCGCCTGTTCCGCGAACGCCCGATGCGCCTCTCGCCGCGCCCGGTCCGCCTTTCGGTAGTCTTCATCCCGTGCCCGCTCCCACTGGGCAGCCCGGTCGAGAGCCCAGCGCGCGGTCTGCCGGGCCTGTGCCGCCGCCGACAAATCGGCTTCACCGGGGACCGCCGCCGCTTCGGACCGGGCGGATGCCAGGTCGGTTTCGAGCTGCTCCTCCTGCTCCAGGATCCGGGCGATGGTCTCTTCCCGGTTCGCGATCTCCAGGCGCAAACGTTCGATCTGTTCCAGGCGGGTTCTGCGGCGGGTGTCGTAACCGATCCATTCGGCGCGCTCTTTACCGGCGGCCTGACCGGTCAGAGGTCCGATCCGATAGGTCCCCGCCTCGCCCACCCAGACGTCCCCGTCCTGATTGTCCCCAATGAGGATCGTGCGCAGAACGTCGTCGACCTGCTCCGGTGTCAATCCGCTTTCATCGGGAGGGGTCGGTCGCAGGTAATCGGCCAGGGTGTATCCGAACAGCACCGGGCGAGGCGTCAAGAAGACATCCTCGTCTCCGGCCTCAAACGCGACGCCCTCTGAGCTGATCCACGCATCCAAAAGGCCGGCCTGATCCAGCGCCGCCTCCAGAGCCGCCCTGGTTGGCTCGTCCACTTCGTCGCGAAATTCGCACACCCGATAGAGAGGGGCTCCGGCCGCTGTTCCCCTCTCGACTGCCCTTTGTTGCCTCCGTTCCCGGGTCTCCTGCCTTGCTGGAGATCGCGGCGGTTCGGGCTCCCGGCGCTCCATCCACCCGGCCAGTTCGCTTTTGAGCTGATCGCGCTCATTTTCCACCAGTCGGCGTTCGTGGCGAAGTTGCAGAAGCTGCCCGCCGATGTTGCGTTCGGCATCGGCCAGAGCGGACCGAACCGGCGCCGTGATCTGTTCGTACGGCAACTCCGGGTAGCGGTCCAGATCGTGCAACATCGTCCGGAATATGTCGACAGAGAGCGGGAGGTGCGCAACGTGTTGAAACCACTCGTGCAACCGATCCCCCTGAATCCGAAGCGCTTCCTCCAATGCCGCTTCGGCGTCGCGCAGATCGCGTTCCCGGGCGTCCCGTTCCGCCCGGGCTTCGGACAGGCGGGCCTCCTCCTGCCGGGCCCGGGCTTCGGCCTCCCGGCGAGCAACCGCCAGTTGCATCATCGTTTGCAACCGTTTGCGGTGGGCATCCACGTCCCGGGTCCAATTGTGCCAATAAGACTCCTCCACCGGTGGGGGGTCTGCGGTGAGCCGGAGCAGATGGACTTGGTGATCGCCGAATTCGCACCGGGTGGCCAAATCGTTCATCCGCTCCAGGAGGCGGTTCAACTCTCGCCGGGAGCGAGCCAATTCCTCCCGATTCTCCTCGGCGAGGCGGCTTCGTTTCTCCAAGTCTTGCTCAGTTTCCCGCCGCCGCCGGTCGAGGCGTTCCGCATCCCGCACAACGTCTTTCAACTGGTCCTCCAGGGACGCCAACTCGCGATGTTTCTCCATGGCCTCGGAGTGTTCCAGGATGTCCAAACGGTTCTCCGCCTGCCGAACCCGCGCCTCCGCCTCTTCCACCTTGGCGGACACTTCTTGGTAATGGGTGTCTTCTGCGGCGAAATCCCGCTCGGCACGGTCGGCCGCGGCTCGGGATTCTTCAAAGGTGCGATATGCTTCCTGGACCCGGGATCCCGCTTCGTACAGGCGCAGCTCATTGTAGTCGTTGTACACGCTGTGCAACCGCCGGGCGGCCGCCAGTTGGCGCTCCAGTTCTTCCGCGCGGTCCGCGATCTCGTCCAGGTCCTCCAAGACCGAGGAGAGCGGGTTCAACTCCTCCTCGGAAAGCGGGGGCAATGCCGAGTTTAAGATCTCGTACACCGCCGACGGCCGAAACTCTTTCGAGAGTTTCGGCGAGCGCAGTTGGATGAGAAGATTGAGCAAATCGCGGAATCCCTCGGGGTCCGCATAACCGAACAGCAGGCGGTTGACCAGTTGGCGATACTCGCCCTGCTCTCGCACCACCTGGCCGCCCGGCCCGATGGCCGCCTCGAGGCCCGCCCGGTCAAGCGGCAGCTTTTCCCCGTCCCGCTCATAAACGGCCCGGTCGTACAGAAAAAGATCCTCGCCGATCCGCCGGCCGTCTGTGACGGCAAATCCCCAGAATCCCACTTGGGGCTGGCCCCTGCGGGCCCGGAGTCCGATGCCGACGGTCAGGTACTGCTGCTTTTCCGGGTGAAAGAACTCCAGATAGGCGTAGCCGATGCGGTCGTGGATGTCGCTGTCCCCATCCCCGAGCAGATAATATTCGATCCGTCTGTCCTTTGATCCGAAAGGGTCCAGCCGCGAAGGTCGTTTGTCCCCGTCCAACACCAGAGGGATAAACGTCTGCATGGTCACCGATTTTCCCGCGCCGTTCGGCCCGCGAAAAATGAGCCGCCCGTCGATGATCTGAAACGTCACGTCGTCGTAGTACCAGAAATTGAACAGCCCGGCTCGGTTCAGATGCCAGCGATGGGTATTCATTCGGCTACGCCTCATCCTTCCAATCGTCGTATTCGCCCTGCCACAACAACAGGCCCGGATAGATCCGAACCGATGCCGTGTCGTCCCGAGCGCCGAGGTTCCACATCTCCAGGTGCTCGATCAATTCCTCGGCCAGCACGGCGCTGGTCTTTTCCCGGTGATCTTTTGTCCAGTAGGCGCCATGGCGGTCTTTGAGCCGCATCAACATCCCTTCCAGCTCCGACAGAGAAACCACCAGATTACCCCGATCGTCCCGGTCGAAGGCACGGGGATCGGCCCCGATTCTCCGCCGCAGTTCCCCGGCCAGGGCCAGGGCCAGATCGGAGATGGCCGCCGAGGTGGGGAAGAGGGCCATCTCGCCTGTGAGCTCGGGCCAGGAGAGATATAGCCCTTCCCGAAAACGGCTTCCTTCCAGTCCCACGTGGGACAATTGCCGCAGGATGAACGAGCGCTGGGTTTGGACGTACCGGCGCTCCTCTTCCTCCCATTGCCAATCGTACACGATCGGCTCCAGCAGGAGTCGGCGCAACACCCGGTGGCGCCGCCGAACCACGTCGGCCCCTTCTTCGTCCCCCACCTGTTCCAGGCGAGACTCTGCGAGCGTTTCGATGAGCGCATCCACGCTCCCGGAGGCCGCGAGTTCCCTGGGGAATCGGCGCAGCACATAATGCGCGAGCGGAGAGGATTCGTACAGCACGTTGCTGTCCCCGCCTTCCCGGGCCCACTCCCACTCTTCCCCTTCGATGGCCACCAGCACCTGGAGCTGGCGCAGTTTCTTCAGCGCCCGAGCCATGGACTGGCGATGGTCGTACAACGTCCAGTCCACATGGATTTCGATGCCGAGCAGATGCTCCCGGATGGAATCCACCATTTCCGAAAGCAGGAATTGTTCCCCGTTGCCCTTCCCTTCGAGGTACCACAGGCCATAGGTGAAAAAGCCGTAGTCCCTGGGGCTCTGAAAGCCTTCGATGCCCATCCACGGCTGAAAAGACCCGGGAATTTTCTCTAACTTGGCCAGGTGCCGCGTCAAAATCAGCCCGTACCCGACATGGTTGTAAAACCAGTCCCGCAGCGGTCCGTAGTGCATTTTGATCAGGCGGAACAGTTCCGGATCGTCGGCCTTGGTCACCCACGGGCGGTTGAGGAGCGCCTGGGCGGCGGTGCGGAACTCGTCAGTGCCGATCGTTTCGCCGCCGGACGGCTCCGTCGACGTGGAAGCTTGGTGAACTCGTTTCATCGCGCCGTCACCTCTCGCACCCGGACGTGAAAATCCGGCAGGGACATCTCTCCGTCCTCAAACCGGAGGACCGTCCGCCGGCGATCCGGCGGGTCGGAGATGTGGACCTCAAGGCCTTCGGGAGTATGGGCCGTTCTCGAGACGTTGGCCAGGCACCGGCTGAGCCATTGCAGCAGCACCTGCCGGTGAAACGGGGTCAGCCTGTCCAACTCGCTCAGATCGAACTCCCCGAGTTCGAGGAACCGCGCCACCACTTCGGATTCGGCGGCCTTTCGGGCCAACACCCGGGCCCGGGTCTCGGCCTGTTCCCGCCGGGTATCGCGGACCGGCTCGGCGCTCCCCACCCGGCGCCGGGCGCGGCTGCGCGATCCCAGCGCGCGGACCTGGGGCGGCTGATCCCACATGGACAGATCCCCGGCATCGGAGATTCGCTGGGGCTCTCCTTGAAAATGATGGGCCCGGAACAAACCGAAGGCGTAAGCGGCGAGCTTGTCCGCTTCGGCCCGGGAGTCGATCCGGAAAAACCATTGCCCCAGATCGTCCAGCTCCTGTCGCCGGCTGAGTCCCACCCGCCGGCGTTCCTGGATGGCCACGGCCATCCGTACCACCCGGGCGATGGCATTTTTCGTTTCCCGCTCAAGGTCGGCCACATCGCTCTCCTCGCGGTCCGTCCCGGTAAACCACTGGACGAACACCGCCCATTCTTCGCGGCGACGCCGGAGCTGTTCTTCTTCGGTGAAGGATTCTTCCAGGGAAGGCATGAGCAGGTCCGCTTGAACCACGGCGTGTAGGAATCGCTCCCACCGATCGGGATCGGTGCGCCGGAGGATCCCTTCGATCTGGGGGGCGTATTTTTGCAATCCGACCATGAAATTTTGGAGATAGTGAGTGAGTCGGTCTTTGAACGGCAGAAACTGTTCGGTGACCATCAGCTCTTCGGCCCGGCCGCTGTGCAGGCTGGCGAGGTAGTCCGAGGCGTTCTCCTGAAGGTTCCGGAAGGCCTCCTGGATATCGCGCCACAGGCGCCCCGCCTCATCCGGGGTGAACGCCGTGTCGCGTTCCACGATGGTGCGCAAGTAACCGGCCAGGCGCTCCAGCAGAGTCGGCTCCAGAGAACCGCCGTATCCCTGCAGATTCTCCAGCGCTTCCAGCATGCGTTCGATTTCCACCGCATACCGGGTCATTTGGTAGCGAAACCGCTTGCGCAAGTATTCTTCGATGGTCGCCGCCCGCCCCCCGTCGTGTCGCTTGGCGAGATTTTTCCACTCGGTCAAAACCTCCAGGTCCTGCCGGCACAACTCCAGGGTGTACTCCGACACCAGCCCGGTGGCTGAGACGGCCTCAAATACCTCTTCGGGTTTCAGCCAGTATTTCAGTTTTCGGTAATTGTCGTAAAAGAAGCGCATGATCAGGCGGTACCGGGCCACGTTGTCGGCGTTGAGGTATTTGGTCTCCGGGACCGCACGTATGCGCGCATCAACCGGGGCGTTCGGATTCACCGGCAACATCCTTTCACGGGTTTCACACAAACACACACGGGATTTTCAAAAACTTATTATACCCCAATTTGTAGGAAAGCAGGTGGTATCAGCAGCTGCCGGGATATCTTATCAAAACTATCCAACAAACCGCCGTCGGCCTGACCTTTGTCTCCTTCCATCCGGAAGGGAGCCGCCCCCGGGGTGGGCGCGCTTCTCGGCGTGTGCTTCC